>DASQYF010000470.1:0-3365 GCA_035639375.1 Nitrososphaeraceae archaeon | reverse complement strand
TGGCTTGGATCAAATTCTTCATTTGAAAGATTTTCAACCAATGTCTTGCCAAGTGACAATTCCTTATTGTCGATTTTAGGTTGCGAGGCGTCGGGCATTTCTTCTATTTCATTTACGGGTTTTATTTCATCAATATAACGTAGCTGATGCATTACCATTCCTCTTTGATATGCACGTAAAGCAACAAGATTTTCTTTATCTCGTAGTACTACCTTTCCTATTGCTATTTTGTCAGTCTCTTTTATCGCTTTTACAAATAAGGAATAAGCTTTGTCAGCAGAAGCCTTACTGTCAGGGGCGACATAGTAGCTCTTTTCTACAAGTATAGGATCAAAATCACTATAATTAATAAATTCTTTGACATCTATTGTTTTTGTTGTTTTGAGTTTTATTTTATCTAGATCTTCTTTTTCTATTAGTATATAGTTATCTTTTGAAATTTCATATCCTTTCTTGATTTCAGAATATGGTATCTCCTTATCTTCTGTAGGACACCACTTCTTGTATTGGATTTTATGACCTTTATTATCTAATTGATTGAAAGAAAACTCTTTATCATAAGTGGCTGTGTAAAGTTTTATCGGAATATTTACAAGTCCAAAAGATATGCTTCCTTTCCATATACTTCTTAAACCCCCACCCATTTTAATTGACCAATATAAAACTACTTTTATAGAATATATGCACAATACTCAAAAATAACAATACTTTTAGCTCTTATTATTTTGGAGTAAAAAGCTGAATTACATTCTTTAGTATAAGATCTAAGAGGATTTTTAGAAGTATATTTTGCACATTGGTAGTTGTTCATATCTCCTAGAAATACTTCTGTTGGAATAGTCAATGTTTAAACTAGATTTTGTGAATATATTGCATAATCCGAGATTGGCAATCATAATTTTGAAAGTGAAACATAAAGAATAGATAAAAGCAGTAGTATGTGATTTTTTAGAAAACTGCGATTCATAAAGAAAAGGGTATGACACATTAAGATTAATACTACGAAGAATATATGTATCAAATAAATCCATGTCTGAAGACAGTAGCAGCAGTAGTGGCGATAGCAGATATTATCAACGTCAGACTGTATTTAACTTGCATAATTCCGGAATTCCATCCGACATAATCGCACTGCAGATGGATATTAGTGAAGAGGAAGTTGATAGGATCGTTGAAAATGTAAATAAAGAAGAGGAGAGAAAAAAGATATCTGTCAAACAGGCATTAGATACTCCATCGTTAGGTTCTTTTTATCTTGATGCAGTATTTGATCTTGAATCTGCAATTAAAGACACCCAGGCCAGGGTCTGGAAGGCTTTGAAAGTAGAATCTGATTTCAATGTATCAACAGAAGAAACACAGAAAGTTTTGGAAAAATTTGCTAAATCTAAAGTTACTCTTGTTATATTGGACATTGCTCTTGTAGACTCAACTAGACTATCAATGACTCTTCCTGTAGAGAGGTTTGCATCTATAATTCAGGCATTTACCCACGAGATGTCTCTGATGGTAACGGCATATGGCGGATATATATTAAAGTATGTAGGAAATGCAATACTCTCTTTTTTTCCGGATGATAATTCTGACGATTTACACATACCTTGTATTAATGCAGTAAATTGTGCTCGCTCTATGATCAAAATAGTGGAGCAAGGTATCAATCCTATTCTAAATCAGTATGATTATCCAGAGATGAGTGTACGCATCGGTATAGACGTAGGTGAGAATGCAGTTGTGCAGTATGGCTGGACTACTCATACCTACAAATTAGATAACAAGAAGCAGATATTAAAAAGGAATCCCCGCCTTGACATTTTGGGTTATACTATTAGTATTGCAGCCAAGATGTCAGCGCTTGCAAAACCTAATAGAATTGTAATTGGTCAATCAGTATATGATATATTGGATGATAAGCAAAAATCTGTTTTTGAAGCACTGTCCATCAGATCTGATGTTTGGAGTTATGTCAGTAGCAATACTGGAGGTGCTTACCGTATTTATGGGAGCATGGAAGAAGAAGAAGAAGAAGAAAAGTAACCTACTAATCTGATACATTTTTAATTCACATATTTAAGGAATTAAATATTGGCTTTGTAATTCAGCAATGATAATGATATATAAAAAAAGCAATTGAAAATCATAGTTATCAAGAGCAGATTCAGCATCATCACAAAATTGAGCAGCAGTTAGTAGATATAAAGAGGCTAAATAGATACTGGTTCATAGAGAGAACGTATCTTTTTGACTGACTAGTTGTCTTCATATATACATTTGTCAATAATAGCATCAATGATATTTGGTTTGAAGATTTCTATTGCGAAAAATCAATTTTTCTTTAAATCTATATTATGATAATCTGATATATCATCATCTAATTAGTTATATATTTAGTTACTTGATATAGTCCTTTACTAGCAACAATATTCTTTTATCAAATTTCTCTTAAACAAGAATTGGAATCATTCTATAATATTATATTGTAATAGAATGATCTGCGATAATATGTGATTCCACAAACTGGCAACTCATTTTTTACTTGAAGATTAAAGTAATGCATTATTTCATAAATATGACTTGAATAAATTTTATATATATAATGGTATATATGATATATATCTATCTATATATGGCATATATATTCTATTATAGAGTTTATACTTCTACATACACAGTGTCATTTTCTACACTAACCTTGAAAGACTCCTCCGGTTTTAATTTCTGAGGGAACCATATCAGATTGCCTGTAGTAACATCCCATTTTGCGCCATGCCATGGACATGTCAATTCTTTACCTTCAAGTTCACCCTCATGAAGTTCAGCTCCAGCATGAGTGCATATATTACCCATTGCATAATAATTTCCGTTGACATTAGCAACTAGAATTTCCTTTCCAGCAGCTTGTACATGGGTTAGTTTTCCCTCTCCAATTTCATTTGTTTTTCCTACAACTATCTTTGCCATAGATAGATAATCAAAAAAAGTTACCTATAGATCATTAAAAAGATTATTCTTCTAATAATAATAGATGCAAAAATTTGTTTAATTAATATTACAACACTCTCTACTCTTCCTCTTTGGTAGATATTCTATTTCTTATGATAGAAGATGTAATATATTTTGACTATGCACATATTCTTTAGAAAAATTGAAGTATATATCTTGTGAATATCATGAAATTAACAGTATATCATATTAATTGAAATAGTTATTTTATTATTTTACATACTCACATCAACAAGGCGGAAAGTAACTATAGGATAAAATTCTGGAGTAGATAATATCCATAGCCTATTAATAATTTATAAATATTTGATTGTTTGGTGAAGAATCATACGGAATTTTATCCTAGAGTTGATTCATTTGAT
>DASQYF010000469.1:0-2495 GCA_035639375.1 Nitrososphaeraceae archaeon | reverse complement strand
AAATAATGGAGAGTAGATAAAAACTGGAATTGCTAAAACAAGGGCAACAATAAAGCGCCTTCGCATATCTCTAACCATTTCTTCCATAGACATTTGTCCCCCACCACCGCCATGACCCATCTCATGTGCCATTTCAGTAGCTTGTTGACTTCCCATTCCTGCTTTATCGTGTCTTTCATGTTCTTCTGTAGAGACTTCTTTATGCGTAGTAGTAGCAGCAGTAGTAGTAGCAGCAGTACTTGAGACGTGAGGAGAAACTTCTTTTAATTGAGGCTGCGCAGCAGCACTGGATCTACTATGATATGCAGAAGCATCTGAATGATTGTCAGGAGGGGGGTCTGATGCTTTGCTAATATGCGCAGGAACTTGTTCGCCTGAACAATGGTAGCTACATTCTGAGATCAGTTTTTTGATCTCTTTCAACGTTACCTTGGACTCGTCATATTTTACCGTAGCTGTGCCAGTAAGGAAGTTGGCTTCAACATCTTGTATGCCTGTATGATTTAAAAGTCGCTTTTCAATGCCTAATCCATCACATATCGACATCATTCCATCAATGCTTACCACAACGGCCTTTATGGTTACTTCACACCAACACATCTTTGCAAATTATATTATTATATATTTATGACCTTTCAATCAATTTTTACCTGTCTGCCTAAGTTCGCTCTGACTTATTGTTATTACTTTGACTCTACAGAAAAATGGTAGTTATAACCATTATATCGAATATTGTACTTAATATTTATAATGACGCCAAGGAATCAAACGTATATAGTAGCTGTTTCTATCGCTGTACTGTTTGGAGTTTGGACACTGATAATGACAAATAGCGGCGGCCCTATTGCTTTTGTATCATCACCCCTATCAGCTGCAGCAAGTAGTGTAGGAGATCAAGGAGCCGCAAAGATGCACTTAGATGAGGCAATGAAATCTCTACAAGCTGGCAATACTGAAGGTGCAAAGATGCACTTGAGTGAAGCTGATAAGGTTCTATCAGAGGGAGGAGCAAAGATGCACTTGGGTGAAGCCATGAAGGCTTTACAAGCTGGCGATATTGAAGGGGCAAAGACACATACACAGGTTGCTATAGATAATCTATAATTATAGTATCAGCATATAATAAAAAGAATCAAAACAGGGAAACAAAGATCTTAAAAACCAAATATTATTTTTTATTTTTATCAAACAAGCTTATGTTTGCTATAAGGCTATGAGATAAAAAAGAAATAGAAATGTTAGCTGGTCTTAACCCAACCTTTTGACTTTAGCTACTCATCTTACGACATTCTTCTGCACATGTCCTACATGCTTGTGCACATAATTTACAATGTTCCATATGCTGATGTTTTTCGCATTCTTCAGCACATGCATCACATAACTCAGCACATGTATTACAGATTTGCTTCACATATTCGCTATCTCTTGACATAAATTGTGAAGCTGTCCAACATATAGTAGCACAATCTCTATCCAGCTGAATACATCTTTCTAACATCTTTACATCTTGCTCTCTGAGACAAGAGGTGGCACATAGTTCACAGGATTCGGCACAGTCATTGCACGCATCTATACAACTCTGATATTTTTGGTTCTGGAGTATTTTTGTAGACATATTATTAAATACACTAGTTATCATTTATTAAAGGAGGACATTACAAATGTAAAAAATATAAATGACATAGATATTATATTTATGAATTGTGAGCATTTTTCTGTTGTATTGGTTGTAAATTTTCTTTCATAGAGGAAGACAGGACACTTTAAGTGGATTTAAAGATGAAAGGGTATAGTACACTAAGTATTATTTTATTGAGTAAAGTCTCTAAAATGAAATAACACTCTGATTCAATTGAATTTTATTCATATGTTGTATTGATTATTTTTAGAATTAGTATATCACAAGTTATATTGAACAAAGAAAATAGTACATCCTCATCTATGGGGCGCCATCATCATTTCATTCATCTCCATATTGTTATTGTTGTTGTTATTTTTGTCATCTTGTAGTGGTAATAATTCTGTATCCTCAAGTCCTGTGTCTTCTAATCCTGTTCCGCTAATCAAAGTACCAAACAGCTCATTAGAACTAGCAAAATGTCTTCCAGTCTTTTTTGCATCTATCATCAAGCCAAGAACTTTTTTACCCATAAGATGAACGGTTATTGGAACCTGACTGTATTCTAAGGTAGAATTATTGTTATAATAAATATCTGTAATACCTGTTACTATTATATCATTTTCAGCTAATATAACGTTATCAGATGTAAAGTTTTTAATTAAATGTCCATGGGAAAGGCTTCCATCAGGTCTTATCATAGTAAAATTAGCCAAGAAGTCAGCTGTATAGCGATTGTTATTCATATTGGTGGTTCCATTACTATGACTGTTTGTTGTTGAATTATAGATTTCTAAATTCCAAAGCCCACCTTGTATCCATGTAACCGTTCCATTCTCTATCTGATTATTTGCAAAATGACCCGAAGCTTCTATAA
>DASQYF010000468.1:0-7955 GCA_035639375.1 Nitrososphaeraceae archaeon | reverse complement strand
TACTGGTCTATTGTTTAATTATAGGATTGATTAGTGCCATATTTTCTATTTTCTTAGATTAGTTAGGATTACTTTCTATGTCACCATTTGTATTTGCCCCAATTACTGGTTGGTATATATTTGGAGAGAAATTTCATAGGTTGGGATAATGAAAAAGAGAGATATTTTCTTCGATGAGAGATGCATCCTCGGTATAACACACAAGAAAAGAATTACTCAAGAAAGTGCTGTCCGAACTGTAAAGTTTATCGATATAGTTTGTTAGTACAATATATACTAATACATAATACGTACTAAATCTAACCATCATCTATAACTAACGTTATCAATTCACAAGCGAGTTATTTTAGCATAATAACAGGGCATATTTTCTTTTATTAATTATCCCTAATATTCTTTATCTGATTAGGGAAAATGCATCGTACCATAAATATATATAAATATACATAAATATATTTCATGAAAGTTGAATATATACGTGTGTGAATGAATTAACATTAAGAATGGTTGCAGCCCTACGAGCCATAGCGATGCGTCAGCAGGATCAGTTGTAGCAGATATATAAAAAGAAAAAGGGTTATTGGTTACTCATCATAAAGTTACAATGCTTTGCTTCTTTTCCCTCAAATTGTTCTGAGTAACATTGTCCTTGTTGCATACATTGTATTGTTCCATTTATACTTGCAGGGATTTGATCAGAGGCACAATTATCTGATGAAGATTGATTTTCTTGATCCTGCTGAGCATCTGCTGCTTGAGGTATTACCGTTGTTACTGTAGATATCCACATAACGATAGTTGCTGTTAATATTATTACAAACTCTTTTTGGACTTTAATCATACATGAATAATCATCATACATCATATATATAGAGAAAGATATGGCATCTATCTTATGGGAGAATTGCTCATCTCTACTATACCACACATACACTGGTATAGAGCTTCTGCGCTACAAGGTTGACTTGCATATACTATTTATCTTCTATCCGTACTTACCATTCCTTGAAGTCTAAGTGTCCATATGTTTCCTACACAATAGATTGTTTTGTCTTATTTACTTCATATTCTGACAATAGAGAAGACAGTGAAAGCATATTATAGAAGATGGTTGCTTGGAACATTAATTTCAATTGTAAAGTCAATATAATATAGTGGAGATTTATTGCTTTTCTAATACTGTTGAATGGCAAAGTATTACTCTTATGTCTCACCAGTCCCAGATAAAATACAAAAGATAAGAAGAAAACATGAAACCTGAACTCTTTATTATCTTCCATTGGATTCTTTTAAAAAGAGTCAATACAACAGACATCACCAAAATCAAAACTTAAATGATGATCTGAAAATCTTTTAATCTCTATGAGTAAATAAATATCACATGGATGCTTATCATACTACTCTGATTATTTTAGTCTGTATTGTTGCAATAGGTTTAATTGCAATTCCCTTTGGAAATCCCAAATTCATTGATAGGGCAGTTATTTTGGAATTATCATTTGTTACACTGTTTGTTTTAGTATTATGGAAAGAATATAGTAAAGCACTTTATGCTTGTATTCCATTAGCTCTTTTAGTAATTATTGGAAATAGTCTTGCACCACCACATGTTCATCTCATGATGACCTTTTCCAAACCATTAAATGCGATTGTGCTGATTGTAGGTGGATATGTATTGCAAATAGCTTTAATATGCAGTAGCTTAAGGTCCATATTGAATATAAGATCAAAGAGACTAACTGCAACACCATGATCTTATCTATATCTCTTATACAAATAAAAGCCCATGAAAGTGAGAGTCTACTTCTGCAAAGAGCCTGATGCTGAAATTATTCTGAAAGGCAATAAGATTAGTAGACAGGCATTAAATACTATTTATGATTTAATCTGGGAATGTGAGTTTAAGAATATTCTCAATGCAGGCAGAGTTTGGCTAAAATTTAGAGAAGAAGAAAGACCTTTCGGTATACCTTTGAAGGAAAAGAGAAGCCACTACAGAATATCGCCAGGAGATATTATTCAACTAACAAATGAATTTTATTTTGTTAACCGAGTTGGAATAAAAAAGATAAAAGTCAATGATTAGAATCATTATCATCATTAGTATCTATATCTAGGATTTTAATGATATGAAGGAAATCTAGATATGGAAACAACAGAATCATTTTAAATGCATGGAATAAAATCCAACCGACTTTTACTTACGTCAGAGAGATAAATTAAGAATTGAAAGTACAGAGTAAGTATTTGGAAAAGATACTTATTGCCTTTGCAAGTGAATAATGAAGTCTGTTGGAAATGGGTACCATGACCGAAGTCAAATTCCTCTGATCTATAAAATGCTACTAATGAATGATAATCTCTTTTTCTAATTATTCTATATATTATTTGAGGTTTTGTCTGTATTCTTTCTATCATTTCTGTTGCTTCTAAGTCAAGCCTTACAGTCTCAATATATGCCATCCAACTTGAACCTTCAAAGTTGTCTCCCAAACTGTCTTTTACAGTCTGTACAATATCAGGATAACTCGTTTCCTTTTTTGCAAAAGAATCAAGTGCTACGTTGAGTATAATGTCATATTTCTTTTTCTTACTTAGGCTAAGTGATGACCAGCATTTTCTCTTAGATATTTTAATTCTTTTTCGTATGACAAAAGTAAATTAGCTAAATCTCAACCAATTTCTGGTGAGAATTCTTCGAAGCGTATTATATACAAATAATCTTTTAATGGCAAATATAAAAAGTGCTTAGTAATTATCATATTACAACTAAAATATAAATAGAATTTACCATTTATTGGTCATAGTTAATATTTATAGAGTGTCTTTGATTTATTTGACACAATGACTGTCAATATTGCAGAACCTACTCAGATTTTACATATTGGATTTGATGATACTGACTCCTTGAGAGGTAGATGTACTACCCAATTGGCATTTAAAATTACAGACTATTTATTGAGGGAAAAAAACGCAGACTTTCTTGATTATCCGCTACTTATAAGATTAAACCCAAATATTCCTTGGAAGACACGTGGTAATGGTGCTGTTTGTCTTAGAGTTAAGGTAAAAAATCATGAAAAGATTATGGAAAATATAAAGCAACTTGTAGAGGAAGGCTCATCAATAGACTCAGGAGCAAATCCTGGTCTTGCATTTTATCATAGAGAGCAGATCCCAGAAGATATACAAGAATTTAGCAGTATTGCTATGTATGACAGTCTAACTAAACAAAAAGCAGAAACCCTAGCGAAAAAATATGGAATTCAATACTTCACTTTTGGAAACGGTCAGGGTCTAGTCGGATCATTAGCTGCGATCGGTTGTTTGTTACATGGTGACCATACATTTGAAGCGATAGCGTACAGAAAACCAGAAAATTGTGGGACTCCAAGGATACTAGATATTTCCAAAGTAATAGAATATAGTAAACATACATTTCCTAATACTTTTAATAATTACGATCAATATCACAAACGCATATTAATCACTCCACATGGGCCCGATCCTGTTTTTTGTGGTATAAGAGGTGAAAACCCCAAGGTAGTTGTATCATCATTAGAGACATTACAACCAGAAGAGAAATTGGACGGATATATGGTCTTCCGCTCAAACCAAGGAACGGATATGCACTTGAAAAATGAGTTAAAACTATCCACAGTCAAAGCTTACATGGCAGGTCATGTCAGATGCAAAATAAAAACTAAACCTTTGACAATCCAAGGAGGGCATGTCTTATTCAAAGTTGAGGATTTTACCGGCGTTATTTTTCCTGCTGCAATATATGAGCCAACATGTTTAACAAACATTGCATCCCAGCTGGAAATAGGAGATTTAGTTAACATTGGATACGGAGTCAGGAAAGCAACATCGAAATATGCAAAAATTTTGAATATAGAGTATCTTTCCATTTTGAAACTTGTTCAAACTTATGATATACGCAATCCTTTGTGTAAAGAGTGTGGAAAGCGGATGAAATCAGAGGGAAAAAATAAAGGATTCCAATGTAATAGATGTGGATATAAAGACCGTAATGCAGAGAAAGTGTATATAGAAAGGGATAGAAACCTTGAAACTGGGATCTACCTTCCAGCTCCAAAATCGCATAGACATCTAACCAAGCCTATATATAGATATGGAATGGAAAAGAAACCACTAGGTTTTAACTCAGAATCAAAATTATTTGTTAAATGGTTTTCTTTCACCACATGATAGAGCCGAATTCTATATTCTTACTATGATATAATAGATATTAGTAATAATGTAATGATGTTATCTGAAACTGCTGCTTTAATGAACATAATATACGAGAATATGTTAAATAAAATTGAGTATTTAATAGCGAAATGAGTATAATATATTGTAAGATAATGCAGTTTGATTGATGATTATATATAGACATATTTGAGCGTAAAGATCTAGTAACATCAGAATTACAGATTAATAGAAACTTACTTGCCAGATCAAGAAGTAGAGCTTGTCTACTACATTGTGATGCAATAGCCAAATACAATATGTTTTTAAAAAAATAGCGGGGGGTTGATTTGAACATACGGCCAAATGCTTTAGGCAGATGGAAACCGCTCTGCGGGTTATGAGCCCGCCGGGATTACTTAACCTCTCTCTTTTCAGAGATAACTGGCTTCCCCACCCCGCTGACAGAATTTCTGCACAAGGGAAATATATCTTTGTCTCTTAGGCACATAGAAAGAGATATGAATAGATATACATAATTTGGTGTTCTAAATCTGATATTACATAGTTTTGTTAAACCACATAGACATCTACTGACGCATCAAGATATTTAGCCTAAGTGAGTACAGCAATTTAAATACCAACTAATAATCATTTTGAATAGCCTGGGAATAGGAACAAGAAAAGATGTGATAAAAAATACAGACGTATAGATACATATATTAATACTTTGTTAACTTACATAAAGTTTCAATCTTTATATCTTAATGCAAGATTTACTTTGTTGTATGGTAGTAAATACGCTTTAAATTTAATTCATCGAACAATCAACATGATGTTCTAATCTATCAATTTCTTATTCAAAATATAATATGTGTATATTTCAATACTTCCTTGCAATAGTAATCTCTAGTAAATGATCATGTTTCCTATGATGATGTTATTATTATCATCTTTCTTAATTTAAGAAGTAGCCAAGACAATCTCTCTATTATGCATTATATACATATAGTTTTGTTAGAAAAGTTATGATAATTTGTTATACTCTAGATTATTCATTGTACATTTATTTTCTTGCCTTTATGTAGCTTTTTTTTGTTAAATGTTATTTCAAGCATTCCGTTTTTGTATGTGGCTTTGGTTATACTGTTAGCATCTGTTTTTCTAGGTAACTCAATTATACGCCTATACTTTCTCTCTGATGTCTCAGTAGTAAATATTTCAATTGAATTATCGTAAGCATTTACTTTAATTTCCTCCTTACTTATGCCAGGTACTTCCGCTACAACCTTAACTTCTTTATCAGTAGTTATTACGTCAACTATCGCCTCACTTTCGGCTGTAATTTGAAGTTCTTCTTCAGCAGCAGAAGCATTATTATTACTACTATCTTGACCAAACATTCTGGTAAGTCTGCGAGGTTTTATGTTACCAAACTCTCTTACCTTTGGTTTGCCATCAGGTCCAATTGTAACTGAGTACCCATAAACTATTGGCGCTATTTCTCTTGTCTTGCCTCCTTCATGTGTTTCATATTCTCTTACTAATTCTTTTGGTGTTTTCAATTGTATGTCTTGAAATTGTTGTTCAAACATTCTTCTTACGGTGTCAATAAATTCTCTAAGGATATCGTTATTATTACTACTGGTGCCGAAGAACCTTCTAAACCAGTCCTCTGGTTCCATATCTCTATTTTTCAATTTTCATTCTCATTTGCTATATGTAGAATGCATTTACAAACTACTTAACTATTTAAAATAAAATCTATTAATCTACCTAATTATTGATTCTTCCAAAAACTGGAACATCAAAACAAATGTGGCGAATCCAACTTTGGAGATACTTGTGTAAATTGCTCTAATTCCAGGCACATTAATCGTAATGATAAGCCTGTAATCTGATTCTTATCAATCAAATACTTCGTATAGCTAGGGTATAAAATACACTATGAAACTTGCTCCGATAATCCCTGCAACAATAAGAGCCGTTACTAGTATTCCTTTTTTACTAACTCTTTTTTTGGTATTGTTGTTTGTATCGCTTGCCAATCTATAACGTAATTGTTTATTGTTTATATATATAATTTATCTTAATACGAGGATTAGGGTGTTCGGTTACAGTAGGTAATTTATTGCTTAGGATTAGCACAAAATTTAGTTTGATCATCGCTCCAAAATTTTAGGAAAATCAATTCCTAATGGTGATGTTGTCATGGACCTGTTGTTGGCCAACGGCGACAAGTAACCAGCATCAATAGAATACAGCCCAAAAGTGAAGATAATACTACTCATGAATAGAATTGCTGCGAAGTAGAATTTTTAATTGAATGTATCATATAGTACAAAAGATTCTGCTAATAACCCCGATCTATGAGAAATTAACTATATAATTATCTTCACATACTGTATAACTAGTTACCTAAATAAGATCTCTTATAATAAACATTATGGCAGCAAAATCAAAAGGTAATAAGCAAGAAAACAAGAATGCGGCGAAAGATAAGAGTGCAGACTCTAATAAAAACAAGAAAATGGCAAAAATCAAGAATAAATTAGGTGGATAACACTCGAGAGAAAAAAGTAAGAAAAATAGCGCAGATTACAATTAGGGTTAAGTAGTAATTATATTGAATATTTTAGCGAGATAATCAGTATCATATTCTATTATGCTTATGACTTCATAGCTGTCCAAATAGTTAATTTGGGATAGATTTTATACATTCCAATAGATTATGCAATTCATCAAAATATCTGTAAAAGTGGGATAGCTAGGTTACTGGATCTATTCACTCGTTGGAATATGATCTTAAAAATTCTTGCCTACTTCCCTAGTTAGTAGATAAAGGGAATAGTATTTAGCATCAATTCTGGTACTTCTACTATCAGGCTTGCTTATCAACTATTTAATTATCTTATGTTATATTATCAAGAATAGTTGCATTTTGATTAATGTGGGAGCCATTGTCGTATTCTAATGTTATATGAGTCGTTTATCAAAACAGATTGCCTTTTTGGCAAGACCTTTGCCGGATATATCTATTTATTGCAATTTCAACTCGAATCGAATAGTTGTCACTCCAAGTAATTGGTTATGTATTATAATGTTATTAATCAGTATTAATGATGTAAACATTTATCATAATATTTAATAATGCTCTTTTATTCAATACTACTAACGGAATATTTAGAAATATAAAATTGATATGTCACAGTCAGAACCTATTCACGTAGCATGTGAACATCAGTGTGTAAAGTGTGGAATGGTATATGCTTGCAAAAAGATTCGTGGTAGTTGTGGAATGCCATTCTATCATGGTAAATGTTCATTATGTAATTAAGATGTATTGCTCATTATGAATAGTTAATACTCATCAATTTATCACAAGAATATTTCTTATTATAATGAAAACTGCTAAAGACATAAAGTGATGTCATTATACTGTAGCAAGAAAATTATATTATATAGTGAAGTAAAGAATACCATTGCTATAACTCAGTATAGTTTATGTTCTTATTCTAATCAATCTATTTTTATTAGCGCTTAGATATGTAGTAGATTCTATATCTGATCTTTTTTATTTACCTAGAAAACTCAGTAGTATGATGCAATTTTTCTCTCCTATTAAATATGCTACTCTGATCTCAAAAGTTAATTTATTTATTAAGATAAATATTACATTTTATTATTTATTATTAATTTCCGTCTTCTTTATGTATCAAATAGTATATCATAATATATTTTGAAAGATTAACCAATTATTT
>DASQYF010000467.1:0-3617 GCA_035639375.1 Nitrososphaeraceae archaeon | reverse complement strand
CATTATGGATTGTTATAATGCATATTTTTCTCTATCTTTAATAACTGAAATTGTCTTGTGAAATATAACACATATGACAATAATCTACCATATGTTTGCTTATGATTTAATTACCTATTATCATTATCATTAATTATCATTCTTCCTAATTTCTAAGTCTTTTACTTCTTTTAATCTTGATTTTTCTGACAGTCTGGTTAAGGATTAGAAGAAGTGGTGATGATGTTATAGTGTGCTATAATTAACTAATTTCACCCTCTTTGACAGCAGAAAGTACTCTAGGACAATAATAATTTAAAATCTCTTTTATACATATATATAAAGCTCAATTGTCAAAATCAATAAGCATTTTTCATTCAACATGATTTTGTATATTATATTTTATACTTTTCTAATTCTCCAAAGCTAAGTTTCAAGAATACCTCTGCACCATTGAATCCATCGACCTGAGATTTTGGTATCTTGTATTCTTTACGTGCTCCATCAGTTATAATCACTACTGAGTCTGCATCCACTGCATCTACATTTCCTGAATCCTGTCCATCACTTGACCGCACATTTTTGTGTACGATCCTGTCCCAATCCAGCACTGCTGGTTCTGACATGAGTATTATAGGTAAAATGTTTTATATAAATTCTTTGTACCAAATCTATTATTAGTTATATTCTATGACAACAACCCTTGCCATGAAGATATAATGGGGAAAGTACAATGAATCTTTATTGTGATGATTCTAGAATATGTAGGTACTATGTTTTCATGCTATAGTAGCTTGGCAGCTACGCCTTGAATTTGACTATATGCTACTTTCTTCAGCAAGGCACGTTTACTGGGAAACTTTTTCTAACTTTTCTAGTTATAATAATCTCGGTAATGTGTAGCAAAGGTATCTGATATTTCATTATTTGCTATATCCTGTAAAAACTGTCCTCTAATTAATGTTCCATATGTTACCAAGTCACGTGCAAGCATCTTGACTCTTTTTGCTAATGCAGAATTAACTAAATTTCCTTCTGAATCAAAGTCTTTTTCTCCATTTATTGATATATTATAAGGCATACTCCATCCATAACATTGCCGAACAGCTGTACGCATCTGATCTGCAACGGTAAGTCCTTTTTCATGTGATGCTACAATGTAACCAAATGTTTTTCCAGCAAAGTCTTCCCAGAAGTAATCAAGAAAGTTTTTCATTCCGCCAGACATAGAGCCATGATAATCTGGTGATGCTAATACAAAGGCATCAGCCCACTTCAAAGCTGTTGTAATTCTTTCTAAAAGATTATTATTAATATTGATGTAAGAAGAAGGTTCATGTGATGTATCTCCACTCGGATCGTAGAGGGGGAGGTTTAATCTTCGTAACTCGAGGACATCTGATTCTGAGTCATATTTTTTTACTTCTTCTAATACCAATTTTAAGCCACGAGTACTGTAGGATTGTTCTCGCATACTACCAGCAATACCTAATATATTTACTGTACGACCTTCATGTATACTTGCTTGATTATCCTTTTGTGATAGTTTTAATGATTGAATTTGGGATTTAATGAAGTTAATCATATCTATATATCAAAAACCTTATTTATAAACAACTACGTTTACAAATTATACAAACAATAAGATAAAATGCTTTCAGTCTTTTTTGAGAAGGATATCGTTGTTACTACCTCATTTTTACCATAGTTTCAGAGATATCCTTCTTTTCTTTCTTTGATTACAAACTTACAAATCAAGTCTCCTTTGGCAGCTCTATGTGTGGTTTCTATATTAGCTCCGAGAAGTTTTTCAAATAATTCAGTTTCACTAGAACATGCCTCCCAATGTTTTTCAGCTATATGTATAATTGGACAGTTATATTCTAATAGAATATGTTTTCTGCTACTCCCTTTGGGATCTTTCTTTGATTCAGCCATATATCCTTCCTCATCTCTAATTCGTGCTAATTCCTTGACTTGTTTATCAAAATCCAAATCCTTAAGACGCTTAAAATATTTATCGAAAAGTTCACTCTGACGTTCACGTAGAACCTTTTCAACCCCTTCTTTGCCCATATTTCTTTCAATAAAATCAAGAGCATATGTTGCAATTCCACTATACGATTTAGGGAAAACAGTTTTGCTCTGACTTGTTAGCTCATACACCATTCTTGGCCTGCCAACACGTCCCCTTGTTTCAACAGCTTGTACTAGACCTCTTTGTTGTAGGAGAGCAAGATGCTTGTGAACTGCCATTCGTGACACCTTCATGACATTTGCTAATTCCTCAAGTCCTGCTTGTTGCATAACCTTAAGGTAATAAAGAAGCTTCTTCTTTGGCTCGCTAAATCCATAAGCAATATTTTCTAAATTAGTTGGAATAGGCATCTAATAAGCATATATAGCATTACTCATTCATAAACCATTAGGTTTACAAATTGAATGCTCGCTGAATTTCCTATTGAAGGTTTAGCTTCTACAAATGCTATTCAACTACCATAAATTAATATAATATGTAAACCTACGGGTTTATAATATAGATTAATAAAGTAATACTATGACTAATATCATTGAAAGCATTAAGAAAGAAATATTAAGTTGGCCATATGTCACTGCTGAAACACATAGATTTGGAGGTATAGAATTTCGTCTAAGAAAAAGAGAAATGGGTCATATACATGGAGATCGTTTAGCTGACTTTCCATTTCCAATGAGCATAAGAAACGAGCTTGTTAACTCTGGACGAGTTTCAACTCATCATGTCCTTCCACAATCAGGATGGGTTAGCTATTGGATTAGAGGTGAAGACGACATACATGCAGTAATTGAACTATTCAAGCTACAATACCAACGCCTCAAACCCAAATCTTCTGAAGAAAAAGAAAATGAGTCAACAATTTGAAAGTAGCCTTAACCATGATATTTTTTGAAATTTATCTATACTTCCCTATCGATAATAAGAGAATGATAATGTATAATATGATAATGTATAATATGATAATGTACTATTGAAGAATCTATCACTTTGAATTATTCGCAGTACTCTATTGCAGGAATTAAATCAATTGCCAAAATCATTAGAACCCTTGGTGTCAAGAATGTAGAATTACAGAGAAACACATAAGGCTGGAGAGAGATAGATGTAACTTCAAGTCGATCAAGTCCCTGGATCTGCAATATTTTCATGGCTTATGGATGATAATATCAGTAATAATGAATCCCTAAACTAGCGTATACAGACTATCAGTAACGTAGATACAAGCAGTACTAACAAGTTCAAATGCAGCATTATAGTTTATTTTGATTCTGTTAGTAATATTCTCTATTACTCTCTGTTACTTTTTGATAATGGTAGAGTAAAACAAAATGTAGCTCCCTTTTCTCCATTAAAATTGTTCTCTCCCCATATTTTGCCACCATGAGCTTCTATAATGCTTTTTGATATGAATAAACCAAGACCAGTACCTTGAAAAGATTTTGAAGCAAATTTTGAAAACAGCTGTGGTAATATTTGGGGATCTATTCCTTCACCAGTATCCGTTATGGTAACGATAGCTTGAGTGTCATTCTTTTCTATTGATACTGATATAGATCCTTCTTTGGTAAATGTTATAGCATTATTTAATAGATTTGTAATA
>DASQYF010000466.1:0-4195 GCA_035639375.1 Nitrososphaeraceae archaeon | reverse complement strand
CATTATTTACAATTTAATGTTACATAAATCAAATATTATATGAAATAAAAAGAGTCTATTCTTGCTGTAAGTATATTTATCTATCCTGGCACTATTGATTCTGTTATATTATCGGAAGTTGTTTATGTTTATCCTCTGATACTGTAATATCATTTGGATACTGAAGTATCATTTGCAACTCCTATAGACGTTCCCTGTGGTTTTATCGGCGTTGTTATATTACCAGAAGTAGATTCAGGCTTATTTTCTTCTGAATCACTCATTTGAGTAGTTTGTGCAAATACAGGTATCATTATTGTTATTGAAACAATAACAAGAATTGTTAACGCCACTGTTATTTCTTTCATATCGTATTAAATTACAATAATACATATAATATATTAATAGTGACGAAAAGAGGCATTAGAATTAAAGAAAAGCTCTGTAACGACGTTGATGCTATGGTCTAAAGTTATAAAATTGTGAAAGTTCCCAATTATCGTAATAATTATGGTGTTTCGATTAGAAAAATGTGATTCCGCGATTAATCAATAGTTAATTGTGTTACGGTTTGCAACAAATAATTCCGAGTATATCGCTTATCGAATATCGAAATTAAATAATTTGTCCGGGAATTAGAGGCGGTGGATTTGTTTTATTTTAAATAGAAATGTCCTGTCCTGTGATATTTGTTAAGTTTGATTTGATATTCTCACATGGTTCATCAATAATGCAAATTGTCGTAATGCAAGTCTTATTTTCAATGCAGATTGTTGAAGTAAAATTTGATTGATCCTGTGCATACGTCGAAAGCAGTTAATGTATCATATCTAAGAAGATCGAAATTTCTTCATTTCTTCGTTATTTTGACTCACATTCTTTGCCATTATATTAATAACTTGTTTATGATTAGGACCTTCTTTTGTTAGATGATATAGGCTCATTTGTCCTTTTATTATTTATCAGTTGCTTCTATTTTCTCTATTATCTTTTGAATTTAATGCTATATCCTGAAATTTTATTTATGAGGTTCCAGAAGAGGAGAGCCATGGTCCCCTCGGAGATTGGAGACCAGAGAATTGGAGGGAAGCATTACAATCTTACAATAAAAAGTCATTTGCCAAAAAATAAGTTAAGATATTTAAAAACAATTTCTTTCTAACCACACTATATCACTAGCGATAAATTGATTTAACTCCATTTAAATCAAATTGAGTTCAGATTTTTAATTAATCTCTATAGACGTTATAAACACTAATTAAAAAAGAGGAAATTAAATCAGTATAATTAGAAGTCAGTAGGATTAGATTCGTGCCTGTGAAAGGTTCTACTGAACCCATATTCAGATTTTTTTTCTCAAAAGGTTGTTCAGAATTTCGTGTAAATATCTTTACTCTTTCCTAATCTTGATATCTAAAATTGGCGGCTTACTTGACCATTCTTTTATCCATTCTCTAATAATAGTGGCACATCTTTCAGCCTCTCTTCTTACAAATCCATCCAAATCATGTTCAGCAACATATATCAAAGCGTCTATCGTTTCAAATATTTTAGAGTCTGGCCTAGATGGTTTAGCATCATTGTCTGCAAATGCTTTACATGCATTGATTTTTACTTTCCGTCGTTGGTCCCTTAATAACCTCAAAAGCTGGTTGAATACTTTTTGATTCATTTCCTCTAGATTTGCATTCTTCCGCTCCTCGTCATTATCAGCACCATTATTCTTTGCTGTATGTAGAAATTTGGATAAAGCAGAAGTCGCGGCTAACCTTTTGAAATATTCATTATTAGAATCAGTGTTTTCAATAAGGAAATTTGCAATATCAACTACAATATCTTTATCATTATCTTTTGAAAATTCTTTTAATCCATCAATAGCACCACTTGCAATAACATTTCGAAATGATTCAGATATTTTTACATTCTCTTTCAACAGAGATAATATTTTTTCTTTTTTTATATTATCAAGCGATGATGTCTCATTCTTGATACTTTTTCCAATTGCTGTTGCGGCATTTGCTCGAAGAATATAGCTTTCATTTTGTTGATATAATAGTGATTCAAGCAAATTGATTGATTCTTTTCTTTCAAATTGTCCTATATTTCGAACTATTGCTTGTTTAACTTCAGGATGCAACCTAAAAAATATTTCTTTGTTATTAAGACATGATAAAAGTGTCTGATATGCTTTATTGGTCTTAGAATAATTATTTTTTTCACGATATGATCCGAGTGTATTTGCAGCTTCTATTGATACTCCATAAAAAGGATCTGCTATAACTGAATTTTGTAATTCATCTACTATATCGTCTGAATATCGATTCTTGAGAAATCGTGCGGCTTCTATTCTTTCAATTATTGATGTTCCTTTACGTAATTGATTTTTAAGCATCTCTTCGAGTTGAAAATCATTCGTTTCATTGGTAATTTTTACAGACTTTATTTCTTTTAATATTTTTAATCGTGGATCTATTGATATCCATTCTATTCTTGCATCCTTTGGAATTTCAGTTGAGTACTCTGTTATTCTTTGAGATATCTGGATCATTTTTTCTAGATTATTATCTTTGTTTTCGGTATCCGAAGTAATAGTAGAAAAAACTATCCTTATATCAAGGGTGAACTCAAATAGATCACAACAATCAGTATTACTACTAGTTCCATCATCATCAACTTCTTCTTCCTGCATCTGTGTAATTTTGATTTTTATTGTTTGTGACTCTTCTAGAGAAAATTCTATGTCAAGTTTAGGATGACCTGATCTATACACCCACTGATCAAAGAATTTATGCATACTTTTTCTTGAGACATCTTCAACAATTTTACATAGGTCGGCAGTTTCGGTAGTGTTGTTTTTGTATGTAACGAGGTAATTATTTATAGATTTTTTAAAGTTATTGTCACCAATATCCATACGTAACATATGTAACACGCAACCACCTTTTTCATAAGAATGACTGTCAAACAGATCATCAGGATGCTTGTATATTCTTGTTACAATTGGCCGTTTATAATGGTGTCTTGATTCTTCGAGATATTGGTCTGCAAGTTTCATTACCTTGTAGCAGAACTCATCAAATCCTTTGATACTTTCCCAATACAATGTTTCACAATATGTGGCAAAACCTTCGTTAAGCCATAAGTTTGACCAATCTCTACATGTTACCAAATCTCCAAACCATTGATGAGCGAGCTCATGGGAAACAATATCGATGTCCCTAGTATAGTCAATTGCTGCTATTTTATCATGTAAGATATATTTTGTTAAGGTGGTGCAGCTTGTATTTTCCATACCGCCAAACTCAAATTCCTCTACTGCAACTTGTAGATACTTTCTGTACGGGTATTTCATGCCAAAATATTCTTCAAAAAATCTCATTATATTTGGAGTATTTGCAAAAGTTAGCATAGCATCTGTTTTTGATATTTCTTTGGGCCAATAATATAATAAGGAAATGCTATTCTTGCTACTGTTTCCATTATAATCCTTATAACAATATTCTTGTTTTTCCTGAGCAAACTTACCAATAACTACGGATGTAAGGTATGCTGGAGTTGGATTTAGCTCTATCCATGTCCACGTATTTCCTTCCTTACTTGATAGTTCACCATTAGATATAACAATAAAGTCATTTGTTGGAACAGTAACTTGAATTTCCCGCGGAAACTTAACTTGAGGATCATCAATGCATGGAAACCAATATTTTGATTCTAATGCCTGTCCTTGTGTCCATGCTTGTTTATCTTGAGGACGTTCGCTAGAAGTTATAAAATGAAATCCACTTCTTGGTTTGTAAATACCAAATACACCATCTTTGCGGTAATAGCCTGCAGAATATCTAATATTAAGATCAATCCTGTTGCCTTTTGGCAATGTTTGCCCGAGTTTTATAATCAGCTTATCATCATTTTTTAAAATATCAAAAGATATCACAGGAATATTCTCAGAAGCAGATATTACTTTGTATACATCTATTTCTGCAATGTCAAGCTTAATTTCGTTTATGTCTTCCAATGCAATAATTTTCAGTTTTTGCATACAGTCGTTGAGAGTATTAGAATCAAAATTAGGTCTTATTTTAAGCGCCATATAGTCAATAGCAAAAGCTAATACTTGGGGATAATGGGTAGTACTTCCTGGAAATTCAAATTTTTTGGCTTTAATAGAAGAAACATTATTATCATTTTGCATATCTATATAACCACTATCCTACTT
>DASQYF010000465.1:0-2944 GCA_035639375.1 Nitrososphaeraceae archaeon | reverse complement strand
TGTAGTAGTAGTTCGAGCTTTATTCACAAAGATTCATCATTCTCTATGAGGAACCTTCAAAGAGCAATTTCTTATTTATGACATTAATGGATATCAAATACTTCTTCTAGCATGAAATAGCTAGTCGATCTCCTCTTCTTTAAGGAAAAACAATTTATGGTATACTACTGCGAAATGGACCTAAATAAAGCATTAAGATAGGATGCAAGAGCAGCAGGATGTGAAACAAATTTGACATTATGATTAGGATCAAAATGTCCCGCTAAATCTTGGAGGGTTGATGAATGTTGATATGACCTACTTTCATAGTAACAATGATAATATACTCCTGTTAACATCTTATATAAGATTCAGAAGTATAGCAAAATTGCTGACTATAAGTACACACTGTCCCAAAGAGAAACTATTAAGATTCTTATTATGATGATTATGACAATGAATTGACATTTCATCTTCTTTCTTGCATGTGCCACATCTGGACTGAATAACCTCGTCGCAATCCGAGCAATATTTGAATGCAACCATCTCCTCTCCACAGGCCCTACATAACATATTTGTATATCATCTTTATTGCTTTTAAGTGATAAGTAGCATAATATATTTTGACTAGCATTTCTAGTATTATAGATAGAAAACACATCCTACACATGTTCATGCTAGAAGAAGTATTTGATATCCATCTTGATGTTGGTATTGCTTGCTCTTCTTATAACTTCTTATGTCAAGCACACCTCTACATTTTATTTTCTTCTGATACTATACAGAGAGTATTATTATCAAATGCAAATTTGCCAATCTCGTTTGTAATCCTCATTAATCTTGAGTTATTTTACTACTAATATTGGTATATTTGTTTTAAAGACATGAATGATGGATTTAGAAAGTTTCACTTGCAACGATAGGACTCACTAAATATTATTCAAAATATAAAGACAATATTGAATAGAATGAAGCTAGTAATTGTTTTTACAATTAAAATTACTAAGTAGTATTTGGATCTATTATATAGAGATGTCTAAAGAACAAGAATCTACCGAAGGAACATGTTCAAAAGATGAGGAGAAGACTAAGGGTGAATATACAACCAGACAAAATACATAACTAGACAAAATACATTAAGTTACACTCTAACTCCTAAGAAATCACCTCTGTGATTATCTGGCCAAATAGTATAAAGAAGCCTCTGTGGAGTAACGACAAAAGACGACAATGGAAGGGCTAAGAACACTTTCTGTAGATCATACAGCACTGTTGTCTTTTCATTGCTTCTTCTCGTTTCTTGTCAAAATAAGGTCATAATGTCAAGATAAGGTCGTAATGATAAGTCGATGAAAAATATTAATTACATGTTATTTTATTTGAAGTGCGTCTATTCTCACCATCACATCAGAATGTTACCGTTGAATTCTAGAAAGCAACTCGTATAAAGACAGCTTATGAAATAGTAAATCAAAAAAGTAATTCTATCTATAATATCTATAAAGATGCCTCTTATGTTTTAGTATATCTTCAATGATAAAGCAGGAACAAAGTTAATCAACGCTTACATAAGATTGCTATGCATACCTAATAATGGATAGGTGAGAAGCAATACGTACAATCTTGGCAGCAAAAATAACAATAATAAAATCCAAAATAATTACTTGACATGGTTGGTCATTTATCTAGTTATTGGATTTGCTATTTCATTCGTATTACCTTTACCTATATCACTAGCTGTTTTGTTGCTTGTATTCTTTTTGCTTAACATCGTTAGAACAGAAATTGCTTTGAGAAAGAGTGGTATGGGTGGAATCAAAGGAGTGTACAAGTCCGTGTCTTCGTTTGGTAATTCTGGAGTTTTTGGCTTTGGAGGCTTATTCTACACTCCAATTAAGTTTTATTGCATGAAATGTGGCTTTGAACATAGAAAAACTGCATGTCCTAAATGTGGTTCAAAGATGGTAAGAGTTTGATAGAAAAAGCAGATGAGAGAGGATACATACGGAAGTTAAATATTTGATGTTAACACATATAACTATTAATAGCTAGCATTGAACGTGGTACATGACTTACAGGTTTGCAGCAACTGTGGGGTAGTTTTTGATCTTGAACACCGACAAGAGAAAGACTGTCCATTATGTCACAGTGGAGAACATGTCACAATACAATAACGCAGTTGATAAAGACTGTACAATATTTTCACTATATTTGCAAGCAGTTAATATAGGGCATGCTGAGTATATAGTATATAGTAGATGAACATCTCAATTGACAAATATTATCTAATTTTGTATCTTTCTACATAGTGATCGAAATTATGACACTTTGTGAAAGATGCACTAAAAACGAAGAATATCATACTTGTTCAGACTGTAATCAGCGTTTGTGTAGGAGCTGTTTTAATACTGTCCATTTTGGTATAAATGCTCCAAGATCTGGTAAGTCAATGGTATACAACAAATGCATTTTTTGTAATAAAATATATGCAACTAATGCAAAAGGTAGCGTTTGCGATAAATGCGCAATTATACTTACTTGGCAATCTGGAATGGATTGTCTTGCTGCAGTAAACAGGGTTTCAGAGTTAGTTAGAACAAATAGACTGGACTCAAAATTGAAAAATGAAAACTATTGTAGGACAAACTTTGGTACACATGCTGCACAAGTAATTATGGATGCAATAGATAGTTCAAAAAGGTAATTATAATAATTATACTCTTTCGAACTAACTAATTGGTATAATTGATATAATAATTGGTGATCTATTATCTTTGTATTATATTCTTTCTTAAATATGGCATGATATCATTTTCATCTCTGTTATCTGATAGGATCTATGCTAAGATCGTAATCGCATTTTGCAAATAACGCAGTTCGCATAAAATATATCCATGAGACCAATGTTGGAGTGAAATGGTAAATCACATTCATAATATTTTCTGTCTTTCTAATATAAAGTACG
>DASQYF010000464.1:0-6301 GCA_035639375.1 Nitrososphaeraceae archaeon | reverse complement strand
AATCGGCTCAGGCAGGCTGTCGGATAACACTTCAATGTCATTGCGGTTGGCCGCGTTCTTGCTCTTTGGTATTTCGATACTAGCGCGAAAGATGCGGTCCAGTCCTGCATCGTCTGGACCTTTCTGTGTCCAATAGATTTGTCCTAGCTCGGCATCGACGGTGATCCCGACGCACCATTTCATCGCGTCAAGACGGTCGGCTTCGCCCTGGCCAGTATGTACCAGGGTTTCAATCTTCGAACCATCTAGATTTGAGCGCATGACTCGCATCCCTTCCCGATCCGACCAATACAGCTTGCGGTTCTTCTTATCAAAATAGAGCTGTTTTGGCGTGAATGTGCCGCCCTCTGGAACTATCATCCTGCGATTCCGCCCGTCAAGGTCGGCCCGCTCGATGGAACCATCGTTCAGATTGAGAACACCCATATTGGTCCAGTAAATGTGCCCAGCCTCAACATCGACTACTATGCCATCAGGATGTCGACACTCTGTTATGATAGTCTTCATGTCGGAGCCGTCTGCATTCAGCGACAAGATAAGGCCACCACTCAAATCTAAAACAAGTAAACGATCCACTGTACCTTATCCGTTTTCTATTAAGTAGTTGCATGATAAAACCATTCCTACTATCAATAGCCTATTAGGTATTGATGGATTAATTGGAATCCATAATGCTTTTTTACAGCTATAAAGAATTTTAAACATGAGCCGCTCAGCAAAAGAATGGTCTAGTCCGCAGAATGCTCTGGCATATCTAAATGTAGCAGATAATCTTCCACATCGATCAGAGGGTGAATCTGTGTTAATAGATCACCTGCCTGAAAATACCAAGCGAGTTTTGGATCTAGGAACAGGAGATGGAAGACTAATTAGGCTGATAAAGGCAAATCAGCCAGATATAGAAGCAGTAGCACTAGACGTATCTCCAACAATGCTAAAGTCTGCAGGAGAACATTTTGTTGGTGATTCGAGGGTTAAGATCGTAAAACATGATCTCAGTCAACCTCTCCCAGATTTGGGATACTTTGACGCAGTTGTTTCAAGTTTTGCTATTCACCATCTTAAGCACGAACGTAAACATGAACTTTACGAAGAAATTTATGATATCATCAATCCAACAGGAATATTTTGTAATTTAGAACATGTAGCATCACCATCTGTTGAATTGCATGTTAGATTCCTCAAAGCAATCGGTTATACTCCAGAAAAAGAAGATAGAGCTAATAGATTGTTACCAATGGAGATTCAGTTAGGATGGTTGAAAGATATAGGGTTTGTAGAAGTAGATTGTTATTGGAAATGGCTTGAAATGGCTCTGCTAATAGGATATAAAGCATGAACAATTAGTTTTACTATCAAATTCGCGCTTTTCACTCATTAAAGAGTGTTATATCTTCTTTAAGATTAGAAATCTATATGTAGTTATCTTGTTGATATTTGAATTTAACTCAATTTCTAAATTAAAGAAACTGCTTGATGACAATTGCAAAAATAGAAAAGGTACAGCCATCTGTTTTTGCTTCTGATGCAGAAGTAAACATTGTAATAGTGACAATAGTATGTCCAGATGGTAATAGACAAACAATCAAAGCTTATAGAGAAGAAGCACAAGGTTTAAGAGAATTTATAAAACATGTAGATAGATAGCCATTTTAATCTTAACTATGAAATGAAACAAACCTTTAAAGCTTAGTCTATCTATGTTATATTAGGAACCTACTTTTAGCACCGATATCGGCATGGATTCCACTGAACCCGCAGACTTTACATAATTGAATAGGTATTTTATAATAATTTATAATATAATGGCTGCTCCTGATGGCCTACTTGATTTGGTGCTATTAGAATCAAAAAATACTTTTTAAGAACATAAATGCTGTAAGCTGATATTGTCCAATAATGGAAATAGCTCTCAAGCTAAAATAGTTGTAAAAATGGTTCCTTTTGGACCCAGTCTCAGAAATATTAATTCTCTCACAAGTAAACTTCTTAATCGTCCAAAGGTCAGAAGTTATCTTAAAAGTATAAGTGGCGGAGAATTAGAAAAGACGAAAAAATAAACAAACACCTAGGTTATTATCTGTTGAGTTGCTTCCAGAAACTACTGCTGCTGTCGCTAACAAGCGTATTACCTTACCAAAATTCTATTTAGCTAGATATTATGATTATGAGAATAATTACTGCCTTTCTGTTAAAGGTAAGCTTGGTCAACGCAATCCTACAGAAATAATCGAATCAAAACAACAGCCATTACCAAATAATGAGAATTCAAAGAGGCTGTAGGAATTCTTAGTCAAAACGAACCAAGTATAGTTGAATCGATACAGAACAATATTTTAAAGCCATATCGGCCAATGCCCCCACTACTTGTAAAAGAAACTCCTGATGGAGATATAGAAAGGACACTTTGTGTTGGACTTCGACCTACAGATAGCGGTAGTAACAGTAAGAGCAGATCTAAATATCAACATGAGATTATAGCAGTAAATATGATTAACAAAGCCATTGCTAGATTTGATAATAGAGCACCTGCAAACTCTAGGGCTGAAGAATCAATTTGTGGTTCTCCTGCTGCTAATCAACCCACTGCAAATAGAGGAACACCCGGAAGTACTAAAGTGACAGTTACTCAAGGAAATACATTACTATGGGATTTCATAGTAACAAGACCAGCTGCTTCATCAGGAACAAATGGTTCTGGCATAGAACTACAATATGTAAACTATAAGGGAAAAAGGGTTCTTCGTAGAGCAAATGTTCCGATCCTAAACGTACAGTATGATCATGATGCTTGCGGTCCTTTCAGAGATTGGCAATATGAAGAAAGTATGATTGACGCAGATGGTGATAACGCAGTACCAGGTTTTCTATTATGTCCCACTTCAGCTAAAACAATTCTTGATAGCGGAAGCGATCAAGGCAACTTTCTTGGTGTAGCCGTATATGTAGACGGACTAGAAGAAGTAGTACTTGTAAGTGAGATGGAAGCAGGATGGTATCGCTACATAAGTGAATGGCGTCTTCATGCAAATGGAACTATAAAACCACGGTTTGGTTTTAGTGCTGTCACTGACTCTTGTGTTTGTAATCCTCATCACCACCATGTATACTGGAGACTCAACTTTGATGTAGGAGATACAAAAAAGAATATCGTAGAAGAGTACAATGATCCTCCAATATCAAGCTCATCAAATTGGCATTTGATCAAATATGAAACTAAGAGGATAAGAAATCCTTCAAGTCAGAGAAAATGGAGAATCCAAAACCAACAAACAAGTAAAGGTTATTTGATCAATCCAGGTGCTAATGATGGCATTGCCGATAGCTTTGGGAAAGGAGACATCTAGTTTTTAAAGAATCGCCCAAATCAGTTTGATGATGGAATTGTAGCCCTAGGTTCACCCTCTGAAGCTCAAATAGATAACTTTGTGAATCATGAGCTTATTAAGAACAAGGATATTGTAGTTTGGTATGCAGCACACTTCACTCACATAGCAACACATGATGATACAACAACAACAGGACATATAGTTGGTCCTGATTTAGTACCATTAGATCTGTAAAAATAATAGTAAGCCCAATTTTAGTGGGTTGCAAACTTTGAATTAGTCTCTACTAGATATTCCTAGTTCACACTCTGTAAGTAAAAGAAAATCTAAATAAACAAAAAAACAACAGGACCCGTATATATTCAGGGACCTAATCCCACAGAATAATCACCCTAATATAAGAAAGAGAAGGGTCTTGATACTATTGAACCCGTAAATCAACTTTTATAGCTACCACCAATGCGGATTATTTCTCTACGTCCAGTCCAACACTATCATTGCCGCAACCATTATCTATATCTATATTTGCAAAGATCTAATCAAAGTGATATCTACAGAATAGAAGGACCAGAAATTTACGATGATATATTGCTGATTGATTTAGTCGTAGGTATATTCTATACGATAATCAGATGTCATTAATGTTGAGAATGCTTCTTAATTTTCAGATGGCTTAATCATGTATTAAATTACAGTTTACAATATTTCACAGGCTCTTAATAGATTTACATTAAAGTTAATTATACATTTTCCTTAGTAAGGCCATGTTTCCATATATTTACAAGTTCTGGTTATAGCAGGATAATTTTACAATGAAAATCTTATTAACATCTAATTACTTTATTACGAAAATGCAAAAATGACCAATGATGGTCATAGTGTCGAAAATCGGGCTGAGATAATTGCTTTTGCTAAAGAGCCGCCTATCAAAAGAATTTTAATTGTAGATGATGATCGTGATATTACTCTAACCTTCAAATTAGTTTTAGAAAGAGAAAATGATAAATTTGAAGTATACATATTTAATGACCCTCTATCAGTATTATCACAATTCAAGCCAAGTTTCTATGATCTATTGTTAATAGATATTAATATGCCAGATATGAATGGCTTTGAATTATGTACAGAGATATTAAAAATAGATGTTAATGTCAAGATATGCTTTATTACTGCAGGAGAAGTAAATCATGAAGCTGTAAGAGAATTATATCCAACCATAAGAATAGGATGTTTTATAAAAAAGCCAGTTACAATAAATTATTTGCTAAAGAGAATAAAGGCAGAGTTAGAGTAGTAGTGGGAACAATCTATTAAATCCATGAATTAAGTTCTATCGCTATTACTAGTGCTGCTACTTCTTCTTCTTCTTGTCCTGCATCATAATAGTAAACACGATATTGCTGATCGATACTATAACAATAACAGTTTCTTTTGTAATACCCATCCCTCTGTAATTTTAGTAGCAGCAGTGAAGTAAACTTGTTCCATTTACTTTTACCAATGTAATTTTTCTTGGTAATTTGGACTATGTTTGTGGTTCTAATCCAAATATGATGCGAATATCCCGACCAAATAAAGAAAGACACTTTACTCCTATTTGAGATGTTACTGCTTTGCTCTTCCGATCGAATTGTGATTGCATCATCAATCCTAATCAGTATTAAAGAAGTTGTTCCTAATATGGTCATGAAATGATTTTTAACCGGAATTTTTATATATTTTAGTTTTTTTATTGTTAAGCTAAAATGAATAGAGAAACACAGCTAGCAATCTTTGCTATAGTTGCAGCCCTAGAAGTATTAGGTGTAATAGCTATAGAAAGTATCACTATGATGCAACAACAAGCTTACGCTAATGGCTGCGAGAGTGGAGCCGCGGGCAGTTTAGCATTCAATGCAAGTAAAGGACGTTGTTTCGGTCATTAGCTTACCTTAAACCTTCTATTTTTTTGATTAGTGTCATGTACGTTGGTCAGGAATTTAGGGACAAATCTATCTCACATCCAATCCCATCTAATAACTGCTAACTTGACCTGTAGCCGAAGAGTGGGAGGATGAGGAAGAAGTAGAATATCTATATGCAGAACGGGAAAATTTGTCTCCTATTCCACCGAACCCGTGAATGAACTTGTATTGCTGCTATTGCAGCTACTTATTCTAATTCTACATCATCATTATCATTACCAATCATGGACATTCTCAAACATACGATAAAAGTGATACCTGAAGAATAGAGGAGCCAAAGCTTATCATATAATAAGACGATATTGTTGAGTGGTAGAATAACAGCTAGCCAGTACTTTCTCCATCACTAGGAGAGGAAAAACGAAGGATATATCGTTTAGATAACTTCTTTTCAAAATACCATCTCTCTACTCCTTTTTATTCTAATCTTCGTCACTATCTTCCTCTTCTTCCTCTTCATCAGAAGCTGGAAGGACCTTGTATATTGCTCCATGATCAAGTGAAACAACATAAAGATAACCATCATCAGGACCTACTTCAAGATCAGTAATTGTACCGAAACCATCTGCAAAGATTACATCTTCTGATTCGTCAACATTATCTGCCACTTTATCATCTAGCGGACTATCAAGATCTAAATCTGTCCTGTCATCGTTTAAGTCAAAGTTGAAGATTCTTCCTTGCCTAACACTTCCTACAAACATATCATTTTCATACTGTTCACCTAATTTGTCAGAATTTAGGAAGGTGATTGAGGTGGGAGCAGGATTAATCCTCATCGATCCCTTACTGACACTACTATTCCACTGGAATTTAGGATCGCTGTAGTTTCCTCTTCCTCCAAAGTTTACTAAATCTGCGTCAGGGTCAAATCCTTTGTCTATTTGATCAGAGATCATTCCCATAAACTGTTTCCATCCACCATTAAATCCTGGTTGAACAAGATTAATTTCATCAGCGGCTCCTCCATTCTCAGTCTCCCATAAATTACCAGTCACAGGATCAAAT
>DASQYF010000463.1:0-5791 GCA_035639375.1 Nitrososphaeraceae archaeon | reverse complement strand
CTTATTTATATTCCGCATAGTGAGTATAATCAGCTGTAGTGGCATATGGTCTTTATAGTGATCAGTATACACTTGATTGACAGAGATAAACTATAGTAATTTAAGTTAGATTAAGTTATAATAGCTCTCTTAAGAGCCTATAATGTCTTTAACAATAATAGCCCGTACATACAAGCTATTATATGAACACGAGATATACGTGAGTAGATATTGAACACACATACATTCATAATGACTTGAACAGCCGTACATACCAGGATACTATGGCTTTACGTACTAAAGTCGCTTATATCTGAATGGCATGCATGCAAATATGATGAAATTCGACATCGAAATGTGAAGTTATATATCGTACCGATATTTAGTGAGTGTATAAGATGGAGATTGTCCATGGACATAAATTAATGTCCATAACCACAATTTTTTTGTGACCCTTTCAATATTGAGTTATAATATACACAGCAGGATATAGAACTATATATACGATTATTGCTAACAAAAATGTTACCAATAAACAGAATAATAATAATAATAACCTAAAAAGCAGTTGAAAATTGTAGATCAAAAGTGTAATATCAATTTAGATTGAAAATCCAATAGTTTCATGATGAAGGTTGTAGTAGTTCATTACACTAGAGGATAACTAGAAAGATTGATTTTTGTTTCAGACACTTTCCAAACTGAAATGCTTGCTTATGCAGCTCTTAATTTTCTGCCTAAGATATTTTTATGGAATTTTAAATAAAAAAACAGAAATCCAAATCTAAAGCAAAACGCTATGCTGTATCAACAATTTGATCTACATATAAACTGACTGTATATCGCCGGTATTCAAAACTGCACTTAACAATGAATTGATAGCGTAAGACCTACTTTTTCGCAGTATAGTCATTACAAAAATTATAGATGATTAATAATATGCTGAGTAAATTATTTTATTTACTATACTTTTTTATTGATTGTAAAGGTCGGTAAACCGATAATGATTTATTGATTCGATCATACATAAAATATATTAATGGTTTATCTACAATATGCAGTGGCTTATATCCAGTGATCTATGACTTTTTGTTCCTACTAAGCGGCTAAATTGTTAGGTACTTGGGACACAAAAATTGCTGGAGGGCTGGATGAAGAATAAAGGTGGAAAAAAAGGAGAATCTAAGAAATCAATTTGTAAGTAAGGAAAATCATGATTCAAAGTCTAGGAAAGTTGATAAAAGTGAATCAGAACGGGTCCAAAGCAAAGAAAGTGAAGACTCTTCGAACATGAAGTTGACGAGTAGTAATGAAGGAACAATTGCCAAGACAGTTTTAAATTCTTTACCGCAAGAATCTCAAGTCACAATGGCTAAATTTGAAGGGCCTAATATTGCCTTATATACAAAAAATCCTAAATTTTCTCTTACTGAATTAGCTTTTCACCTATCCACTCTCTCTAAAAATCTCAAAAAAAGATTTGTTATCCGTACAGATCCTTCAATTAGGTTGTCAGAAGACAAAACAAGATCTGTTGTTGGAAATTTACTTCCTAAGGATGTGCTAGTTTCTGCTGTCTTCTGTGACGATGCTTTAGGCGAAGTTATTCTCGAGGTCAACAAACCAGAAATAATAGATGGCAATATGGTAATTGAAATAGCTCAATCAACTGGCTGGATTGCGCACATGCGACGCTCTCCTCATATACCATCTATTAGCATCAGCACAATTCATTCGACATTGAAAACATCTGCTAAAGAGAGAATCACGTTCCTTGATGAGCTAGGCAATAGAATCTTTCGTTCTCCTCTTATATTAGGAAATAGTGCAGATAATCTCTCTTTTAACAGAACTAACCAAAATCAACAAAGTATTCTTGCAGAGTCTTCCCCAAGGACACAATCTTGGCTTGCAAATAAAGAGGAAGTCACATTATACTGTCTTGGCGGTGTTAAACAGGTCGGAAGATCGTGTTTTATTGTTGTAACGCGTGAAAGCAAGATAATGTTGGATTGCGGAATCAATCCAGGAGAGACATCAGGCTTAAATGCATATCCTCGGCTAGACTGGTTTGATTTTGATCTAGATGATCTCGATGCCGTTGTCATTAGCCATGCACATATTGACCATCAGGGTTTTTTACCTACATTATTTAAATTTGGATACAAAGGACCTATCTATTGCACCGAGCCTACTTTGCCTTTAATGAATTTACTACAAATGGATTCGGTAAAGATATCTAAGAGCAATGGAACGTTTCTTTCTTATGAATCAAGAGATGTGAACGAAGTAATTAAGCATTGTATTACATTACCATATGGCAAACCTACAGATATCTCTCCAGACATCACGATATCGTTAAACAACGCAGGCCATATTATGGGAAGTGCAACGGTTCATCTTAATATCTCTGGCGCGCACAATATTCTCTATTCTGGTGATTACAAATATGCAAAGACACAGCTTCTCGATAGTGCATTATCCGTATACCCGCGAGTGGAGACACTTATCACCGAGAGCACATATGGTAATACTACTGATATAATGCCAGACCAAGCTAGTGTTTATAGAAATTTTACAGAAAGTATTAATAAAACTCTTATTGAAGGAGGAAAAGTCTTGATTCCTGTTCCCGCAGTTGGCAGGGCACAGGAAATTATGCTTATCATAGACAAGGAAATGCGGGAAGGGCATCTAATTGAATGTCCAATATATATTGAGGGGATGATTTCCGAAGCAAGTGCTATACATATGTCATATGCTCACTATCTTGGCTATGAAGTACGTAAATCAGTTTCTCAAGGCATCAATCCGTTCCAATCTGAATACTTTACCGTGATAAATGGCCATGGTAAGCGGGACGAAGTATTCCATGATGAAAATGCAGCAATAATAATGGCAACATCGGGTATGCTAGAAGGTGGTCCTTCTGTTGAATATTTTAAGGAAATAGCTCCTTCTCCAATCAATAAGATCCTTTTTGTATCTTATCAAATTAATGGCACACTTGGCCGCCGCGTACTAGATGGGACCATGAACGAAGTTAGTATGTTAGACAAAAATGGGAAATTAAAAGTTGTTCCTGTCCGGTGTCACACTCAAAAAATGGACGGTTTTAGTGGACATAGTGATTTTAATCAGATAATGAGCTTTGTTGCTAAGATAAGGCCTAAACGAGTTCTTGTAAATCATGGCGAAAGGTCAAAATCAGAGAATGTAGCAACTGCAATATATTCAAGGTTGAAGATAAGGTCTGGCGTCCCGGATAATCGAGAAATTTTAAGATTACGGTAATCATTAACATGTTTCCATATACTTTTTAGCCATGTACAAATATATGATTAGGGACGAAGAATTTGGCAATAAGATATAGATGTGTTAACTGCAACATAGTCCTTAGTGGAGAAGGAGCCTCGAGACACTATCTCGCTAACCCTAATCACAAGCTTGAAAAACTTCCACCTCCTCTAAAGCCATTGAAAAATACTGATTAGAGGTAGAGAATTGTTTATTCCCTTATACTTTCGAGAGTTGAAACTACCTGCCAGAGCATTGTACGTATATGTGATTGCATTTGAGGGCTCTGAGTCACGCTGTCTAGGATGCTTATGGCATTTGCGGCACGAACTGATATGCTACCGCCTTTCTCATCCTTTAATGTTACAAGCACTTCCCTCACCATGTTTCTAATATTTCTTTGAATATTGTTGTTCTTGGTAATTGAATCAAGACCAGATATGGCACTGGCAAGGCGCTCCCGGTTTTCCTTTTGCTTTAATTCTTTCTTTGCTGAGGTCATAACTAATACCTACCTTACTAACGAATGTGTAAATTTATAACCAGTGGCTTTTGAATGTTTTCGTCTTAAAAGTTCTATACTTGGTATCAAGTTAGTTTCAGCCTCTGACTTCTTTTCCTCTACAATTTATTGCTTTTCATTGTCTTGGAACAGATGCTTTTTTTCTTCTTGAATAGCATGGACGTTTTAAATTCTGCTTGAAAGTTAGCCGTCCAGTATTCTCTCGTATTCGTTCATTAATATTAAGCCAAGACTCACAAATAGAATAGGATATGTGTGACAATATCATTTGTGGTAGGAAATCTACTATGTATTAATAATTATGTATTAATAATTTAGATTCTCTAATTGGAAGAAAAGAATTTACAAAGAAGCCAATGTCAACCTAACTATGCTTAAAGTATAATAGTAGTGTTCTCCATTTCTATGAGAAGACAGGCTTATGGAAAATCATAAATGCAACATATGTAATATTATGATAGAGACTCTTACAATAGAGGAACATATATCTAGTCACGAACATATATCCCACAAACATAATTTAGAAAAATCTTTTGAACATATAAGAAAAAACCAGTCACATAATAAGGATGAATCGATTGTAGCCAAGTGGCTGATGTCTTGACATTGATTTATAGACATACTATGGATCCTCAAGAAGCCCATTACAAGATTTGTTAATATAAAATAACCTGCAGAGTCTTCTCTAGAGATTTATTAAATGTTATTAACCGGGTAAAGGAAAATTTAAGAGCTTTAGCATATGTGAAAGGCAGATTTATAGCCGGACTGCACAGGCCAACTGTCTATACCTTTAAAACCAAGCCAATCCAACCTCAACGTAGAATACGCAGTACTAAATAAATTCATTCAGGCAGTTTAAATAAATACTCAATATCATGGTTCAAGTATTCCATCGAATATAAATTTAATAGCGACTGCTATTAAAGATATGGACAGTAGTTTTTGCAACATACTTTCTTTTAAATAATTTGATAATATAGCTCCGATCTGACCTCCAATAAAGGCTCCTACAGCAAGGGAAAGGGCATTCAAATATTCAGGTTTTGATAAAAGGATATGAGTAAAAGTACCCATAAGAGAAGTGATAAACAGGATTAATTGAGAAGTAGGTGCTGCCTTGGCCATTGTCATTTGAAATATTAAAACCATGATAGGGACAAAGATTATTCCACCTCCAACTCCAAACAAGCTTGAAATAATACCAGCAATAAAAGTTCCAGCGTAGCATATCAAAAGCGAGAGACTAGTTTTTGGTTTATTATTAGAATTATCAGAATTTTTCAAGATAGAATTTTTGAATAAGATATAGACTCCAGTGAGCATTAAAAGAATAGCAAAGGACAACTTGAAAAATTCCAAAGATATATCATTGGAAATAAATGCTCCAATAATTGAACCAGGAACAGAAAATACAACCATCCTTAATGCGGTGCTGTAATCGATTTTTTTTTGCCTAGAATATGCAATAGTAGAGGAAGCACTAGTTGATGTCACAGCAATCAGACTTGTACTAGCAATATGAGCCGGTGTAAATCCCATTAAAGTAAGAACTGGTGTAATTATTATACCACCGCCGATACCAATGATAGAACCGAGAGTTCCTGCCCCTAATCCTACTATAAACAAGAACATAAGAATGTCTAACAATTAGCAGACAATTACATAGCGTAAAGAACATTTTATAAACTAATAAATAATTGCTTTCGTTCATGCATTTAAAGAATTATGTTTTCATTTTACCTTTGAAATAGTTTACACATTGCAATTATTGGCCTTAAGCATTATAAACTACAACGTCTTTAAAATTATTAACACTCCATTTTAATAAAGCTCTACATTACAAGTTCATCATCCATAGGATTAGATATTTACCAGCCAACTATCAACCTAAGTATTTTACAGCTGTACTTTAATTGTTAGACGCTTTTTTTATGTGGATACTTTAAGTTAGATAATTGTTTTAACTCAGGATTTTAATATATTAATGGC
>DASQYF010000462.1:0-2120 GCA_035639375.1 Nitrososphaeraceae archaeon | reverse complement strand
TTGCTCCACCATGTTATGTAGGCATTGTCACCAGATGGGGCTATAGGCGCGAAAGCAATTAGTTCTTTACGTTTTTTCTTGGCTTCTGCTTCTGTTGTTATAAGCACACTACTTGCTATGAAAACTGCTGCTACAGCTACTGCTAATAGCGCAAACATGGTTTTCGATTGATTATTCATAGATAACACTTTTTAATATAATAGATATATATTAGTCTTCTAGACGTTTCTGAGGAAATAATAGAAAAAATGGCAGATAAAAAAAGGAAAAAGAAACGTTATCTACTATGGCATGGCATACAGCAGCTAAATTATGCGCAGGATGATGACCTCAAAATATATTATCATACTATCTTTGCTTATGCTAATTACTACAATAACCTATAAGCCTCTATTCCATGGAGTTCTTGCTGCCTCACCTGTATTTACACGTCAAGAAATCACAGATGATTTTCATGACAGCATTCAAGTAAATAGAATGAGAGGGAACCAGACAAATAGTGATTATAGTAGTACACTAGATAAATCCACTGATATACAAAAAATTACTTATTTTAGTAATGGAACAATTTTAAATGCCACACTTTGGTTGGGTGGAGGATTTAGGGAGAAGCCTTCAACCAATGGAAGTAATCCGGTAGTAGCTTATGGAATGTTAATTGATGCAGATTCTAATCAAGAAACTGGAAAGGAAGGAGTTGACTATCAGGTAGAAATTCAATGGAGTAACGAAACCCAAACATGGAATAAGATAATAATAGAGTATTCATCCCCTGTTCATAATAGAACACTGGATACAAAGGAGAATTACACTGGTTTCTTTAAAAATGATGAAAGATATGTGTCATTATATGTGAATTTAGCTGACATAATTTATCCCAATGGATATAGAGCGTTATTCTATGCTGGTACTGTTAATGATTATTTTAATATGAAAATAGATCTTAGTAGCTGGGTGGATATTCCTCCACCACAATATATTATATCAACACTACCAAACCCTGTCATAGTAAGGCAAGGGGAACAAAAAAATATTGGAGTACAACTGAAGTCAACAACAGGCTTTGTACCAAATGTCACTAATTTTATGCCTGCAGAAGATTATTCCAGTATAAAATTACAGTTCAAGGGCGATAAGTTAAATAAATCTTCTTATGGCATAGAACCTGCACCTTTTACAATCAAAGTCCCAAACAATGCACAGGTTGGTCAGTACTCCATACCTATAAGAGCAAATACGTCAACAGGCTCAACCTTTCCATATAATAAATTTGTTCAATTCTCCAATGTGAATTTGCCATCAATTTCCACAGAAGGACATAAAGTTGTGCCAGCAAATTTAACAATATCTGTAGTAGAACCTTTGACTATTCAAGAACAACTAAAGGATTTCTGGAGTGTATATGGGGTTCCCATAAATTTAATTGGAGCAGGATTTGCTGGTGGATTGGCAACATATTTGTTTGATTATTTGAAAAGCCGTAAGAAGCAGAGATAAAATCTCAAACGATAATCGTTCTAGTCCATATGGACGATTTATGTTTTATCGAGTAATAATATGAATTATTCTTGAGATATCCAGTTGATCAGGACGTGCTTATTTATGAAAAGTGTTGTAAGTCTAGATTAGACTAGAGAATAATATATATGTAATAAAAATTTGTAAAAAAGAAATGGGAAGATATAGACCTGTAAGAGTTAATATAAATAAATTATTGGCATCTAAAACAATACTAATATTTTTGTTAGCAATTATCGCTGTTATGACTCCTATACAATCTATAGATGTAACTAATGCACAAGAGCAGGCAAAGATTGTCCCAGTATTTTTGGCTCCTATAACTGCATCTGGAGACAATGTATATGTGACGTGGTGGGACAACAAGACTGGTACTAGAGAGGTATTTTTCAGAGCAAGCACAAATAATGGAGAAACTTTTGGTAATACAATTATGTTAAATAGTACTAATGGTGGAGCTTCTTAGTAATAAGATATGAAGAAATTCAGTACTACATAACTTCATTTATCTAAAATCTAATTATATCTTCTTATAATTTCTTATTTTTAAGATTTAAGGATCTAGACAGATACTTATATAGAGCTATACTTTTCCAACAGAT
>DASQYF010000461.1:0-4105 GCA_035639375.1 Nitrososphaeraceae archaeon | reverse complement strand
CCTTATGCGGCTGCACATCCTACGGAAGTAAAGAGGTTAGTGGTAATGGAAGTCCCGATTCCCGGTTTTACTCCTCCTCGACTTGAAGGAAAAATATGGTGGTTCGTATTCCATCAAACACCGGACGTACCAGAAGCCCTTGTACAAGGAAAAGAGATGGAGTATTTATCATGGTTCTTTCAAAATCTTGCGTTTAATCCAGCTGCGATAACGCAGGCAGATATTAACGAATATGTTAGCCATTATTCTGCTTCAGGTGGGATGCGTGCGGGATTTGAGTATTATCGGGCTATTCCTCAGAACGCAATTCAAAATGAGAATTATTCTAAGACTAAGCTTACAATGCCAGTATTGGCTCTAGGAGGAGAATATATTCCAGCATTCGGAGGTAATCCTAATACTGCTGCCGAAAATGGGATGAAGATGTTAGCTCAAAATGTAACAGGGATCATAGTTCCAAATTCAGGTCATTTTATTGCAGAGGAGCAACCACAGTTCGTTATAAGTCAGCTCTCCAATTTCTTTGGCAGAAATACTACTAATAGTATCAGGTAATACACATGACCGAAATCAGCAGCAGCATTTATCCTCATCAGCATCGTTATCGAATAGAGAAGTAGATTAACGTGGTGTCCTTTTTGATACTTATCCATTCAACACTATCATTATGGTACTGATATAGCTTCTTTTTTTGTCATGTCCGAAGAGTCTTCAGGGCATTTCCCCACGAAATAACCTGATCCAGCATGGTGTTTACCGATGTTTCTTGGAATGGTGCAGGCTTGAAAACACTAAAGTTCTCGAAGTCTGTAAAGAGAGAAAGCTGCACCTGGGAACGTACGGTTGCAACCTGCAGTTCTGCCATCACTAGACGCAGCTGTTCCACAGAGCGCACACCGCCAGCACTGCCATACCCAACAAATCCTGCGACCTTGTTGTTCCATTCTTTAAACAGAAAGTCGATAGCGTTCTTGAGTGCGCCGGGTATTCCATGGTTGTATTCCGCTGTCACGAAGACAAATGCGTCAAAGGAATCGATCTTTGTCGCCCAAGCTTTGGTGTGATCCTTTGAGTATCTCCCTAGTGAAGGTGGAATCGGTTCATCTAATAGCGGCAGTTCATAATCTTTGATGTCCACGTACTCAAACTCAGAGTCAGTACGCTTTTTCGCAACATCATGGACCCATTTTGCTACTGCCTCACCATTTCTTCCTGGTCTGGTGCTTCCGAGGATAACAGCTACTCTTAGCATTTATCTTGCTGCCTCCTGTCTACTCAATTGGCATCCAATAGTAGATCTAGATCTTCTACAAACTCGATGTCTTTCCCTTCTAAACGAAGCGTAGTCATATTACCGCTAAGAAGAACGTAAATATTAACATTATAGTATGGTCGTGCTAACTTGGTACGGTCTGTATTACAGACTTCGCGCGTACTCACTATCCGATTTATTTATTGATTTGATATACCTAAATCACATGACGGACACAAGTACCATCTTCATATCCCAACAATCTAGGCCTGCGGATTATCCATGGCTTGACGCGCTCGATATTCCGGATCATTGGGGTGTGGAATCAGTGGCGTAATGGTGACCTTCATCCAGATATGAAGGGGTAACGAGGCGCGTACTTCGCGAAGCTCTGCCTCGTCGGCGGCGCGGAACAGCCCAATGCTGCGCCATTCGCCTGGACCGAGCGGCGGGCGCCAGAGCCGGACCAAATGGCCTGCTTTGGCGAGCTCAGCAGCGCGTACTGCCTCCGCTGAGCGCAATTCATCGACTTTGACCGGGCTAGTTCCTTCGGGAACCGTCGTGACCAGCTCGGTGAGGTATTCCATGGGTTTCTGTACACTCGCGAGGATTTAGTCGTTTCTATCAGCAATTTCTTCGCCTGCTCGCGACCATCCTTCCATTGTATGCAGTGGGTGTTAATCTGTGCCTACATAGACGACGATGAATATGGCGACCTGCGTAGCAACAGATTTAACATCTACATAAATAGATTCCACAAATCTCGAAATCTGGGCGTCACTTCATTTAAAAGAGAATTTAGAGAAAGATATGATGAGCATGTCTTAAAGAGACTATAGTACATTGTAAGAAACATGGTCTTTTAGACAAGGAGATCGAATCACGTTAGAGACAAAGACGGCAAAGACATGCCTGCAAAGCTGGCAGGAATTGACATATCCAAAAGTTTATTCTGACCTATTCAGCTAAGCTAATAAAATTGTCTACGGCCTGTTATTATTATTAGCTTCAGAATGTTGATAGCATCATAAGAGAAGAATTGGTGAGTAAGAATTAGTTATAGCTAGATTATAGTTATAGATAAGCATAGTATTCTAACATGAAAGTAAACGCCTTGATTAGAAGTAAAAGCGAATTGTTTGATGCATTTAGTTTATTACTAATGTTCTGGCATTGATTATATCGATTTAGACTCTGGTTTCGGCGCTATTTCTTTGTTTATGAAATTCTCAAAATCAGGATTGAACCATCTCTCTGACTGGATTAGTTTCCATTGTTCACTCAAAGTTCCATACTTAAAGCAATTTCTTATCCACTGCAACCATCCCGTCCATTCATCATCCTTGAGCACATTTCTTTGACGCATCGAATATGCATGAGAACAAATAAACAAGATATAATACGCAAATGCTAACTCTTCTGATGGCTTTTCAAGTTTATATATTACTTTTTGCATCGATGGTTTTTCAATTATGATTTCTGCCATCTTGTGAACCTTCTCATCCAAGTCATTAAGAACCTTTGTCTGGATGTCTACTGAGAGACTCTGCATTTGTTTTCTTGAAAAGTATAATATAACAAACAGAGTGGCGATAATTCCTATTGCTTCACCTATCCCAAATAGGCCTTCGAGACTCAACTCGGCCATGTCATGTATGTCTAGATTATTTTGGATATCTGTATTTAGAAATATTGTTACGAGTTATTCTTAGTTGGAATAACAGCAAAGTTAGTTCTTGCAATAATAGGTCGATGTATGTGGAGCCTTTGACATCGGTTGTCCCTAGTCGGTGCATCACACAAAAGTGGGATATAGTTGTTGGTGAATATTATTATTTGTTATTCGAACAGAAACAGAATGAACTTAAAAATAAATTTCTCAAATTATATACGGAATTAAAAAAATATAACGACCTATACCCTTTAGGTCAGCCAAATGAACGTCAGTAGCTGCAAGAGGAGATAAAAACGGCTCAAAAATTACTTGAAAGTTGATAAAATCCCTATAGTTGCATGTCAACAAACATAAAAGGAAAAATAGCATTCCATGAATATTTAATCATTGATAGATAGATATCGGTCATATCATAACCATTATCATTTATTTGGTTGTTCTTAGTCATTTGTTAAAGTTATGGTTGATATTATTCTTGGGTTCTTCTGTTTGATATGTATCATTCTCATAGTTTAGATTCTGGCTGTTATTAGATGATTGGTAGTGGTAACGGTAATGACGATTCCTTAATAGCTGCGGCTGCTGCGATAGCTTCATTTGTCAGTTTTATTGCTAGCTTATTGTAAAGCTTTTCAGATTCTTCTAATATCAAAGCACTATAGATATCATCATTAAATGATTGTTGATGCTGTTGTCGTCCTGATATTAATGAAAGATAGTTAGATCCAGAAGATATAGAAGTATTATTTTCATCTAAAAGATTATACAATACAAAATTACATAATTCAGGGTTTCCTCTTAATGATTCAATTACTGAGACAGCAGCAAATTTCAAAGAGTATCTTATCATTTGTTAAAATACTTTTCACATACTCTTCAGCTATCTGTTTGATTTTAACGTATTCTTCATTATCCTTCTTAAATCCTGTTACAATAGCCTCGAGTATTGCCTTTTCATTGTGGATATTTTCTATCTCTCTTCTTTTCTTCCCATAAGATATATGAAAAGAATTCAAGAGTTTAGTTGTTGTTGCTATTTGATTATTCAATTGATATAAATTTCTCTCGTCTATATGTTTCTGTGATTGCAGCACACTTACATCATTTCTTAGCCTTTTAAACCTCTCTTCAATGGACGGTAAATCATTATTAGCAATTTTAAGAAGATTAACTATTTG
>DASQYF010000460.1:0-7744 GCA_035639375.1 Nitrososphaeraceae archaeon | reverse complement strand
TCGCCTCTAATTTGCATAAGTCATTAAATAGAGAAAGACAAAATAGATACAATTACTTTAATTCTCTATAACTATGATGAGCTTATTTTCTGGAAAGGTTAAGGAAATAGGCATTATTTCTATGATTTCAATTATTCTGTTTTCGTTTGGTTTATTATTTTATATCCAAAATATTACTCAAACCAACATAAAGGTCAGCCTCTTCGAGCAACAAAAGCAACGTCAGATAGAATCTACAAAGAGTATTTCTGAACACATAGGTTCGGATCTCAATTTAGTTGTGTCTATGTTAGATGGCTTGGCAAACTCTTTTTATTTACAAGACGACATATATAGTGATAATACCAAGAAATTGGTGGAAGAAAAATATAACCAATTTACTCCTGTTATAAATAGATTATTTGTTTTGGATAAGAATGACGTTGTAACTATCAGTTTAGCTCCCAGGAGATCGGACATTTTTGTCGGTGCTGATTATTCCTTTAGGGATTGGGTAAAAGAAATAAGAAATAAATCAATGCCAGTATTCTCTGATGGTTTTGAGAGGCAGGGAATATATAGAATTTTTATATCCTTTCCAATAATAGACAGACAAACTCAGGAATTGTTGGGGATCGTTGGAACGTCAATACCTAGCGAAAGTTTTTTTGCACATTATGGAAATGTAGAACATATAGGTTCAAACTTCTTGGTAACCTATAACAAAGGAGGAACTATACTGGCTAATGGTATAAGCAAGTCACTAGTTGGACAGAACTTTTTTGGAGATTATACACAGCGATTCATTAACCATAACACAATTTTAAACAATCTAACTCGTAATCTATTAGCAGGTAATTCTGGCTCTGCTGTCTATGATTATGGACAAGGCGAAAGATTAACTACCCAATATCCTGTATTTGTTAATGGTATTCCTACATATTTTATTCAGGTAGTACAACCCACTTCACAAATATATTCAGAGATTAATAATCAGCTTTTCACAGAAAGAGCAAAGATGTTTTTACTTCTTGCTGGCACTATTGCTGTGATAGGAGTTTTGATAATATTTCTTATTAAATGGAACCACACTTTAGACAATGAGGTAAAGAGAAGAACAAGTGAATTAAATGAATCAAATATACAGCTTGCAGGAGCCAATGAACGGTTAAAATTACATGATAATGTGCAAAAAGAATTTATCAATATAGCAGCTCATGAATTACGAACTCCTATACAACCGATACTAAGTTTAGCTCAAATTCTTTCTAATAAAATGAAAGATAGAACACATCTTGAATTACTGGAAATAATCATTAAGAATGCAAGAAGGTTGCAGAAACTTACTGAAGATATTTTAGATATTGCAAAAATAGAAAGTCAATCACTAAGTCTTAAGAAGGAACAATTAAATCTAGATGATGTGGTGGCAACAGCTCTAGAGGATTATAAAGAGGAAATTGAAAAAACCAATAGTAAGTTGAAATTAGTGTACAAAAATAATGAAAAGAATAATACTCTTGTTGTGGACGCAGACAGAAATAGACTTTTTCAAGTTTTTAACAATCTGTTAAGTAATGCAGTTAAATTCACCGATGAAGGAGATATATGCATATCAACAGAAAATAAAGACACTCAGGCTATGGTTACCGTAAAGGATAGTGGTGTAGGAATAGATCCCCAAATACTACCGCAGCTGTTTTCAAAATTTGTTTCAAAGTCTTTTAAAGGCACTGGTCTTGGTTTGTTTATATCAAAAAGCATTGTAGAAGTTCATGGTGGCAAAATATGGGCAGAGAACAATTTTAATGGAGAAAAGGGAGCTACATTTTACTTTACTCTACCATTATCAAAAAGATAGTAAAAAATATTGGATAATAGTAGCAATATAATCAAAACAAACTATAATGCTGCATTTGGTCTTGTTCCCGATGCATTTACATGCATTATTGTCGGTCGTACAGATATTACAAAAGTTAGAGATGTAGTATCATTGCTATTTTACTATCCATCAGCCATGAAAATATTGTAAAGCCAGGATATTCGATCGACTTGAAGATATACCACTATATTAATAAATCAATAACTTCTACAGAAAAAGCTTTAAAGGACTAACAATAAAAGAAGGCTTCTGAGCCCACGTTAAAGAAAAAGGGGCAAATTATAACATCTAGCTTATACCCTAATTCTATGTTGCTTCAAATTCTTGCACTTTGGGGATGTATGGCTGAAATAACTAGAGATTGTATAGACATGACAAATGCATCAAGTACATATCTAAGTATCGCTTTAGGAGCGATAGTTGGTGCAGTAATAAGTTGGTGGATCTATAATTTGCAGAAGAAAACCTCTGTTAAACAGGATGAAACACTTAGACGCATCAGCGAACTGGAGGAAATTCATGAGAAAGTCTTGAAGTCAATACAGCAGTTCCAAAAACATCACGACAGACTTCTTAGTCAAATACTTGATTTGGATAAAAAGATAGATGATATAATTGAAAAGGAGGATAGAAGGAGAAGATGATGATAGAACCACATTGCAATTAGCATACGAAATCTGCTCAACTGAGTATAAAGAACAACTATTCTTTACTCAAACAATTTGTACATCTGTCCAACTATGCAAGTCAGAGCTTCCTGTTATATCAAGTTTTGAACCGATGTGCCATTAATATTTTGAATATGCTGCTCGCTGGGTTCTATGCTCCCTTTAGGAATGCTAATTTTAAAAGGAATACTATTTCTTTTCTTGAACTATATTTGTAATTCTGGATTGAATAAATTTGATTATTATTGTTTTACTTTTTGCATTTATTGTAGTCGTATAATAATCGTATAAAATGAAATTGTCGTAGATTATTGAAACCTTTTAAATTTCTGCGAATGTGTGTAGTAACGATGGTAACTGAAAGATATAATAGAAGTTTTGAAAAGATGATGGAAATAATGTTATTATCTTAACCCTACAGAATATACATATAAAAATACTCGGTCATTAGTAATTTCAAGTGTTTATCAGTATGACCTTATATTTCACAAGTAGATATTCTACTATTTTTGCCCTCCGCCAAATATTGTTTCACCCAATTGTTCTAATGGACCTTTTTGTGTCTGGTTATTCCCCCTTTTGTTGGTCTTGTCCTCCTTCGCTCTGGTTTTGCTGTTGTTGTCTCTGTTGTTGGCTTGTTTGATCTGTTCCATCACCTTGACCAAGAGTAGTAGCAGCTGTTGATGTAGTACCACCACCGCCAGTCGTACTTCCTTGTGCTATTGAAGTCTGCATTAAAGCACCTTTTGTCTGACTTATAATAGTATTAAGATCTCCTAGTGCATCCCAGTGTACAAATATCATGCTTGGTTTCTCTAATATTGGATGATTATGTACGGCAGTTATATTCCAATCAGAGCGAGCTATGGCTTTCAATACTGGTTTTAGCTCAGTCTCAAGCAATGCAAATTCTCCCATAGCAATTACCTTTGGATTTGATGATGACTGCGGCGTTGTCTTAATTGTACCTGTCATATTTTGTGGCACAGGTGTGATTTCAAGTAACGAATTTATAGCCAAGAATTTGTTAAGTATTGTTCCATTATGACCTTTTATTTGTGGTGAATTGCGCATAATAACTATGTCGCATACTTCGCGGTTAGGGTTTGGAATGGAAACAGCTTTTGGCGCTATTTTGGATGGTATCATGGAACAGTCTAATGCATTTGATGTCGATGTTGTAGCATTATCAGAAGATTGGTTGCTCTGGGCAATTACAGATGGTGTAATATTACCTATAATTACAAAGATCAAACTAGATATCATTAGCACTATAGCCGAAATGATAGAAAAGAATATTTTATTGTCCATTATTCTCAGAATAATGCTAGTCAGAATAGCATTTAATGGTTATATTATTTAAATTGGTAACATAATAATAGTATGCATCCTATAGTTATGGCTTGTGATCGCATCTACAAAGGCAAAGTGGTAATAGATAGCAGGTAGGAATATGATATAGTTACATTCATCCTTTCAATTTTTGTAATAGTTAGTGCTAGTATCACTCTTCTGCATTAATTTTTCCTAATTATTGCTTCTTCCTAGTTATTATTATTAGTATTTCTGCCATCGTATGAGCTATTTCCATTTTATTTTTGCCTCTTTTTCAGAAAAGTTTCAATTCTACTATCTGATCGCTGGTGTTGATTTCAATAGGAGGTGATATTCCCGTTTGATCATTGAGTGTTTATTTAGATAATTTGTAATTTTCAAAATTCTTTGAAGGCGCTCATTCTCTATGGCACCTCTAAAGATACAATATTAGCACGACCACTAGCTCGAGAATTTTCTAGAATGCTATGGAAATAAATCATAGTTTGATTAGGTACATCATAATTCATTACGTGTCCTGCTGCTGGAACATCAATAACTCTTGAGCAACATCAGTTCCTATCAATGCAATATCAAGGCCTTTTTCTAAATCTGCTGATCACAAAGTTTCTTTCTTTTTGTTAAATATCACCATCGATTGTAACTATCATGAGATAGATATGCCTTCTAGGTCTATGGTTGTCTAAATGTTCTTATTTTTATAGTAGCAAAATAATTGTCTTTTAGCTACTATCCTTATTTTTGTTTCCTTTGATAAAATTGCAAATATGTTAAATTTTTCTTTTTTAGGCAACATCTGATAGGATTGATATATAATGCCAAGACCTAACTCTTGTTCATTTAATTGTATTTACCTAGCATCTTGTTTACAGTCCTATGCTAATCATGATATTAAAAAGCTGCATAGTGGCTGAAAACAGAGAACTCAGGCTGTTTTCTTCCTTCATAAAATGATGTAAACGTGGCATAATCAACAAAACCATATCAAGTATCTCTATGCCTTGCCTAGAACGACAAACTTTACAATATCTAAAATAAATTTGTCTGCGTCTAGTATAACAATTTAAATGTACCTGGTAAACATTATTATGTATCAAATATGAACAAGACAAACAAAGTTGCTAATATATCAGATATTTTAGAATTAGTCGAAAATATTCCTATTAATAATAAACTTGAAACTGAAGTTGATCATAAAGTTGTCTTAGAGAATAATAATAAGCTTGCAGAAAGAGTTGGTTTAGATGAACAGAACATTAGCTTTAGAGATATTGTTATTCTTTTAATTAAATTCATAAAAGGAATCTATTTAGATAATGATAAAGTAACGCCTGCTACAAGACTAAACGAGTTACGTAAAATAGGTTGTACCTATCCTGCACAGTACTTATTATTCGACTTTTGTTTAGCTGCATTGGAGGGAGACCTTCTTGATGCAAAACTATTCTTAGGACATGCTTTCAATATCATTGGAATAAGCAACCAGCTTAATCTCTTACTATCGGCAATTGTATATACTCCTTTAACTTCTGATAAACACGTAAGAGAACTTTTGACACTATTAGCATTAGAAGTCCAGCCCGCTAAGATGGAGTCATATCTAGAATTATATGGTAAAGAATTTAAAAAAAGATTCCAGATTTATGAAAATGAAATAATGAAATTGAAGTTCTAGATTTTATAGTTATAAACTATAACAGGAGTCTTGATGAAATAGACAACATAAAGATTGTAAGTAAAATCTTTATCTTGTGGTTAGATTTTAATATTATGATAGTAAAGCAGATGCGTTGTGGGCTTCTTTATTATTTTATGACAAGGATAATAAAGAAATGTTAGGCACGATGAAGAGATAATCTCCTAGATGTATAAAGAGGTGTAATTATCTTATTCCTAGATAATGTATTGTCAAAATGCATTCTATCCTTCATACTGTTGCTTTTTGCAGATAGCTAGATTTATGCTACTCTGCAGACAAAATAGCTTCGCTTTATCAATGTAGCATCGGTTAGCCTAGTGATGTTATTAGAAGGATCTAATGTATACAGATATTATATGTTATACTCTTAGACTTTAGAAAGCGATTTTAGACGAGTATTCTAATCTCAGAATAGATGTTGTAAGACTCACAGAAATAAATTTTCTAAATGTGCTCAATTTACTTCGCTCTTATTAGCCTATTATAATTTATATAAATTTATGTATTAATGCTATTTTGGTATTCTAATCACACCTTTTCTTTAATTTTATTGTTCCATTTGTTCACCCAATAAAACAGAAATCAGCAATTGCCGGCATAAAAAAGTGGATTATAGTAATATATTCACTTATGTGTTAACGGGTCAACAACACCCGTTACTATTATTGACCATGTCCTTCAATACTGTTATTACTCTGTCACCTATTTCATTCCATGTTTTTATAATTTTTAAACTTATTTTTCTCTTACAGGGAGTCATTGTTAATTTATTAGAAAGCGAATTCAAAATCATCAATGATTCATCTGCAAATAACTTGTAATTTTTTGGCTCAATTAATATTACCCCTTCAAAACTACTGTTGGAATTAGTATTGTTTACATCTTTCGTTTTGCAATATAATTCTTCAAAAACAGGTATTTTCCATGCTACTACTGGCAGACCTACGCATAGCGACTCAGCAACTGCCATTCCAAAGCCTTCTCGCATAGAAGGAAATAGAAATACTTTAGCTCTTGAATAAATCTCAAGCTTTTCGTCCTCACACAATATTCCCATATGGTCTATACCAAGTTTACTGAATTTGTGAATCTGTTCATCAGTGGCCTGGCCAATCATGACAAAATTGGCTTTTGAATGCTTATGTTTTATTAATTGCCATATTTTTTCTATTCCTTCAAACTTATCAATTCTTCCAATACAAAGAAAATCAATATCTTTCTCTGTGTCTTCTTTATCATTATTATTGTTATTATTGCTATGATGAAGTACAAACTGATCTATACCTGCGCCGGCTATTACTACCTTCTTTGATATTTCAGCTTCGGTTAAGCCACAAATCGAATATAATTGATGCATTGATGAATTGCTGACTGTGATTATTCTATCTGAGTCTTTAATCATATTTTTGAAGGCACGTTCTATCAAATGGTTATAATATAATTGGAAACGTCTAAGAAGCATACCATTATTATTTTTCATTGGAATAGTGGGCGTTGGTTCATAGTGGTGAAAGATAGATAATATTTTGGCATTAGGCTTAAAAAATCTAAGGAGAATCCAAAGAATAATGTTAGCTTCACCGTAGGTATCCAAAATTGCTATATCAGGATTTGTAAAAAAAGCCTTTAACGCAGCATGCGTATCATCTATAAGAGAAAATAATGTCCACAGGATAAATTTGTTCTTAGTAATTTTTTTTGCAATAGTTCTTTCGTTATGTATTTTTTTGATGTAAAAGATATCCTTCTGTTCAATATAATCAGTGACTCTTTTTAACCAACGCAGTCCACCCATAGCGGTCGGTTTTGATGGATAGCCAAGTATCGTAACAACAGGTCTTCTGGTTCTTTGACGTAATGGTTCATAAAGCACTCTTTAACTTCAAAATTCTATAGTGCTGAAAAGTTTTTTAATGTATATATATAATTGTTTATGATAATATAGAAGGGAGCCTCTCTATATGATTGAAATGTTCTTTGAACCATGAGATATATTCATTAGATTGATAATATTACGACTTTAATTTCTATTACATCTCTTAAGTCTAATCAAGTCAGTTAACATCACAGAACATGATGTATCTATGATCTTTTTTCGAAAAATTATAAAAGGTATACCAAAATAGCTAAGATTTACAACATCTCACATGCTGGAACCAAGCCTATATTCAACCTGGAATA
>DASQYF010000459.1:0-7588 GCA_035639375.1 Nitrososphaeraceae archaeon | reverse complement strand
CATTCCAACTGAGACAGTTATTACCATAAACGGGAAACCAACTTTGAACCAACGGTTGAATCCAATTGGATAACCCTGTTATGGTAATAACTGTCTCAGTTGGAATGATAGTTCTTGTTATCGAGATTGTTTTCAGCATTTAGCAAGACATTTTTATATGAGATAAGGGTTTCTTCCATGTATATGACTCTAATATAAAAGGGTGAAAAATTTCTACGATCCTAACAAAGATAGCAAAAAATAGAGACTATCTATCGCAGATCATTCTAGTGATTTTAAGAATATTGATTTAATATTTACAGGGAAAGTAAATCTGGCGACTTCGAATGAAGAACCTATCAGAGCGTATGGACATCTTGCAAGGAATGATAAGCATGAAAATTGTAAAATTGTAAAGTTTCTATAATTTTTGATCACGATATTTCCAGCACCTATGAAAACTGCTAGTATTCTAGTGATTTTAGATTTGATGGCTATGTCCTCCTAAAAATATACTAGTTAGGCAACGTAATGGTTACGATGGAAAATTAGAGCTTTAATAGAGAAAAAAAATTGACAGAAATTTGAACCAAATTCCATCTTAAACTGATGAGACAACTTATTACCTAATCATATTACACGTCATATTGAAAGGAAACCTAGATGAATCGTCCTTTTCTTTATTGGGCTTCTAAAAACGATATTCCACCAATAGTGTCATGGATAGTATCGATAAAAGCCAAACAAACTACAATTACGTAGAGATTACAATTTTTTATCTCTTATTTATGCTACTCTGTTAGAAGACGACTAAGTTGACAATATTTCAACAGCAAATCTGTAATTTACGAATAACGACGACTTGGACTAAATCCCTTCCTTAAACATAATTTGACTAGTAATATTTAAGAATATGACTTCGGTATCTAGAAGAGATAAAATATGGGAATGGAATTTTATGGGGACTCTTATAAGGGAAACGATGAACCAATCTTTGTTGGCATACCTACATTCCTAAAGTTACCTTGGATTAGAAGCCACGAAGAATTAATGAAAGTAAAACCTGATGTGGCAATTATTGGCGAACCATTTGATTTCGGCACAACTATCCGTCCGGGTGCAAGATATGGCCCGAGAGCGATTCGTGCTGCTTCAACAGTACCATCTCCGCCATATGAACATTTTAACATTGAAACAGGCGTCGATCCATTTGGAGTTTTCAGAACTATTGATTATGGCGATGTAGTTGTATCTCCTGGTGATGTGATAGAATCTCATAGGAGAATGACTAATAAAGTAAAGGAAGTGCTTGACATAGACGGTATTCCAATCATACTCGGAGGCGATCACTCAATTACATTTGCAAATGTTCGAGCATTTGCCAAAAAATATAAAAATATTGGTATGATTCACATTGACACTCATGCTGATTGCGCTCCGCAGGGACTTTGTGGCTTCAAGTATGATCATGGCGCGCATATACGAAGAATCATGGAATTAGGCTGCCTGAAGGGCAAAAACTATACTTTGATTGGCCCACGTGGCTATTGGCCAGGTCCTGATCTATACAAATGGATGGCAGACCAAGACTTCCAATGGTTTACTATGTTAGATGTAGAAGAGCTAGGAATTGATCAGATTGCAAAAGAAGCAGTAGACAGGGCTAATGACAATGTCGATGCAGTTTATATCAGCTGGGATATTGATACATTTGATCCTGCATATGCTCCAGGAACTGGGGAACCAGAGCCAAACGGATTAACATCTAGGGAGGGTATGAGGTTGATGAGGCTATTATCAACTTCCTTTGATCCAGATCGGTTTGCATTTGATCTCGTTGAAGTCGCGCCAAACTATGATGTTAGCGATCAAAACTCGTATAATGGTGGAATTACATCGGGATTAGCAAATAGGTTGACTGTCGAGCTCCTGGCTGGATTGTCTCTGACAAAAAAAGGCCAGACCGAAGGAAACCCAGTAAGACCTAAATTCTATCGAGGAAAAGGACATACATATGACTTTGGTAATGTCCCAAAGACAAAGGCTCCTAAAAGACGAAGACAATGATTAATATAAAAGCTGAGATTAAAGGAGAACCAGATACACCTCCATTTATCAGAATTTTTGAATATAAAGACAAGTCTGACGATCTAATATTTTATAGCACAGTAGAGATTATTAAACAAAAACTTGCACGGAATTTAAAAATTAACACCAATGAATCACTTATAATGTATTGTGCATACGTTGTTAGTGAACTGCGTGCTCATAAATCTATTGATACTATTGAAGAGAATGCATCAAAAATATTATCTACTGATAAAGTTATGATTGGAGTGCCTGAAACTTTGAGAAAAATTACTTTTGAAGCAATAGTAGACAACATGCCAAAAAAACAAATAATACTAGATCAGCCTATGCCAATAAGGAGATATATACTAACAGCAAAAACAAAGGTGTAATTAGAAAAAATATTTAAAAAATATTATTAATTTATTTTCTGACTTTAACTAATAGTAGTGGTGCATAGGGCGCTGCTTTTTTCCTAACTTGTCAAAGTAGTGATCATGTTTTTTATCTCCACCAGCATGCGAATGCTCAGTACCGTCCGCATGTGTATGAATATTCATGGTTTGTTTTGCCATCAAAACATCATCAACAGAGATCAAAAGGTTGGTAACTTCTACAGCTGTCTTAATAATCTGTTCCTTCACCAGGGAAGGCTCTATAGCACTTGGGAACATTTCTTCAACTTTTCTTTCTATTGCATTAACTCCATACCAACTAACTTTACCATTAGACGGCACAGATAAAGCACATTTAGATCGCAATTGAACAAGTGTATCTATAACATTCATACCTGCATTAGTTGCAATAGTAAGCGGAATCTCTTCAAGTGCTTCTGCGAATTTTTGAATTACAATTTGCTCCCGTCCACTAATTGATTTAGCTTGTCTTCTAATTCTACTTGCAATGATTGCTTCAGGAGATCCACCACCAGCAACAATCGAAGGTTTTATGATATAATCCTTTATAACTCCAATTGCATCTAAGGTTGAACGGTGGCATTCGTCAAGCAATCTTTTTGAATTCGCTCTAAGTAAAATCGTTACAGATTTGGGATTTTTGCAGTCTTCAACAAATACCATTTTATCATCTCCGACAAATTTTTCATATACATTGCCAGCATAGCCAAGATATTCATCAAAAATAATATTGTTATCAAGGTCTCTTACAATCCTTGCACCAGTTGCCTTTTCAAGCCAGAGTAAATCATTTTCTTTTACCCTGCGAATCGAGATTATACCTGCTTTGGCTAGATAACTCTGTGCCAAAAGATTAATTCCTTTTTGTGAAATTACAACATTTGTCCCTGAATTGATTATATTCTGAACTTTTGACCTGATCATCAACGATTGCTTATCAAAATATCCCTGAATCTGACGTGGTGATGAAATACGAATTTCTGCATCCATCTTAGTTCTATTAGCTTCAAGGTCTTCATTGATAAGGAGGATTTTTGCATTGTCAATTCTTCGCGGCATAGCAGAATTATCAATTGTTTTATCAATTAAAACTCCTTTAACAAGCTGGATGTCAGACATGTTGCCAGGTTTTTCTTCAATTTTTATATCATCAATATTAACTTGATTATTTGCGAAATCTGTAACACTGCATACAGCATCAACTACAATTTTTGCAGGGACATTATTTTGCTTGCTTATAGCATAAGACATCATCTTTGGTCTCAAAGCAGTAGTGGCAAGCCTTTCCATAATTTCTTTGTCTGAATTATTTGATATTTGAGCAATAACTTGCAGGGTTTCAAGTGAAATTTCTAATCCTTTAAGATACCCATCTGCAATTATAGATGGAGAGATCCCCATATCAAGTAATTGTTCAGCCTTTTCAAGAAGTGCTCCTGCTAAAACTACTACAGAAGTTGTACCGTCACCCACCTCATTATCTACAGCATTTGATGCTTCTATCAAAACCTTGGCAGCAGGATGTTCGACATCAAGTTTACGTAATAGTGTGGCGCCATCCTTGGTTACTGTAACTTCTCCCAAAACATCAATAAACATCTTTTCCATACCACATGGACCTAGAGAATTCTTGATGAGCTCTGCAATCAATTTGGCAGCAAGCAAATTGTACCTACGAGTCTGTCCACCCTGACTACGTTTTACACCTTCACCAAATAACTGTTCTGTATGTTTAATGCTCATTGTAATACATGTAACAATTATAAAAAGTATAAAAGTGATTTCATTGTTGTAGTTTTGATGTAGATATGATCTCTAGATAGTCATAATTCTCGACTTCTAGTCAGAGCATCCTTTGCAATTGGCTTTTTCGGTAGCGCGCTCAACGAATATTTTATAAAGCAATTCTTGAATCTGTGATTTATTAAATCTGCTCCATCATTTTTACATATAAATATCTTATATTTATTTATTATAAATCGTGTTGTATTCAAATGGTATTTGATAGAAGTATCTATAAAATTTATCTCTGTTTATCGTAAAAATATAAGTCATATCAGAATTTTAAATTATAGAAAGTCCCGCTTAGCAAATTACATCAAAGGAATAGATCAGCACAACCGGCTTATAGATAAGAATCCATGTTATTGTGCTTTTGTAGGGTAAATATAATATAACAATAACTTTTTATATTTACTAAATACATAGCCGTTTGTGGCTTCTGTAAAAACCGAACGTGAAATTGAAAAGGCAGCGAGGACATCAATAGAAGCATCATATGGAACAAATATTACAGATTTTAGAGTAAGGGTAGTGTTACCATTTTTGTCAGAGGGGCTCATAGCTCAGGGTGGTTTGCCTACCGAAGAAAAAAGAGATTCTTGGGATGTTCAAGTAACTTTTCTTCTAGATAAAAATCAGTATACCGTAGATCTTATTATTCAAGAGGATAGTGGGCATATTACTTACTCAAGACTAATCGATAAGATGATCCCACTCTGACATAATTATATCTTATAAGATTAATTAGAGTGATATGCTTTCGAACTAGATACTCCACATTATCATCAACAGTAAAATTAATCTGACTGTCACATTTGTATTACATAACAATTCTATGACGGAAGTAGTTTCACCGCTTTTAGTTTCAAGTACAACAAAATTCATCCCTTTACCACCGAGTTCTAACAATCAACCAAATTTGTTACCTGGTAATAATGACAATAGTAATAATAAAGTGGAATAAATACGTTAATAGCTCTTAACGCAAGAGTATACAATCCAGTTATAATTGATTCCTCAGGTAATGTAAAATTTATGAATCCAAATGCGAATTATAATATGGCTGGGACTAAGAAGTATGTTAATTCAGGTTGGTTCCTTCCCAAAGGACAAGAACACGCATACCCTGCCTCTGGTAATACATTCACTGTCACATTTGAAAAGCCTGGAACATATGACTACATATGCATATTACATCCTGGATGAGTGGAAGTATAATAGTAAAGCAATGAGAAAATAGTTTTTATAATCTCTACTGTTCTATGAAGATTTATGGAAGGGGCTTGATATGGATATAGCCTTTTGTAAGAAGATATTTAGCACTCATCTAAGAAATGATGAATAAAGGCAAGAGATTACTATTCAGAGAAAGTAAGATAGACAGATGTAACCTTCTTCTATGAAAAAATACAGAATAATTATATATATGCCGCCTCCAATGTCTATAATTTCAAAAACTATCGTCTTACGTATTCCTTCCAACACAATCTACCGTGCTCTTAAAGATACACGTTTAGAAAAGCTCTTCCCTGAATTCTTTATTGGAGTTACAAGAAGGCTGGTAGTTGACAAGACAAACAAAGAGCTGACCTTTAGGACAATAACTCAAGGCAGCCAGATCGAAATTATTGAAACAATCAGATTAAAAATATCTGGAAATAATACCACAGAGATCGAATATACTACTGAGACAAATGCAGAAGAGAATAATCTAATGGTACAATCAATAGTACAGACACATGTAGCAAATATCTTATATTCACTTTTGTTGCTTGAGACAGGATATATCAATGGATTGATGGAAAGAAAAAAGACTGATTATGCTTAGTAGTGTTGCAAAGTAAATTTTTTAACTCTTGCAGTCTATCTGCCCGAGGCACACGCTACTATTTCCAATAGATTTTAAAATTGCATGTGTTATGTTTAATAGAGACACAATTGTCAGATTATTATTTAACGTCATCATTTGAAATGACCTTTGTTCTCGTTCTTGCATGAAGTATCTTTTTTGAAATAATCAAAGATAATTTCTGGAAAAAATTATAATAAAATTTAATCGTAGATTACAAATTATCAAGAATCTGTATGTATCTATTAACTTTGTTTGGGAACTCCTGTCCATAATTGGTTCAATTTTTCTGCTGAATATTTAGCATCTTGCTTATTTGTAAAGACTTCCAAAGTAATAGTCTTATTATAGTTAATTCGTTTGAGCTCTTCGACAACACTTCTATGATTTATCAAACCGTCTCCAATAGGCAAATGTTCATCGAATTTTCCATGGTTATCGTGCCAATGAATATGTACAATTTTATCTTGGAATGTCCTAATGTATTGAAGAATTTCTTGCATTCCACCTGATGTAAACGCATGCGGTATATCTAGATGGACCTTTAGGCCTGGAACGTTATCAATAATATATCTAAATTCATCAACTTTATGAATTCCATTCGAAGATGGAACATTCTCTAACATTATCTCCATGTTTAATTTTCTTGCATAAGCAATTATCTCTCGCAAGCTACAAATCCAATTATCTAAAACTATTTTTCTCCTTTTGCCAATGTACAATCCCTTAATGTTGCTGTGAAAGTTAACGAAAGTCAATCCAAGCTCTTTTGCAACCTTTATCTCTTCTATTGCTTCTAGAATCCAAGCTTGACGAACAAAATGATATTCAGTAGAAAGGTCTATCCAATGTGCAGTATGACCAATTGTTGATGGGACTTTAAATTTTTTAAGTAAATCAAGTATCAATGATTTATTGCTTAAGAGAGTCTGTCGATCTCCTTCTGGAACTTCGATTCCTATTTCTGTGTAATCAAAACCTAAATCATAAATATCTGTTATCTCTTTTACAATATTAATTGAAGGATTTGTTAGTAAACCAAATTTTGGAGTAGACATAGAGAATAATTAGAGATGAGGTATATATTGTATTATAATGCTAGTCATTCGTAAATATAAAAACTTAGGCATTTACGTTCAGGTATATGAACTGATAGCTTGTAATTAAAGTCAAATCGTCCTCACATTCCAGAGAATTTCTTAGCCCATTAAGGAAAATCTAGTTGCATGAGTTGTTGGATATATATTATAGATATATATTCAATCCGAAATAATATTTTAGAGCTAAAAAACAGTAACTATATTTTTATCTTTATGCTATCTCCTTCAATTATAGTTTCATAGATTTCTTGATCATATGTCTTAATATGAGCCATTAGTTGTCCTGCATATTACAATACTTTTGCCATGTTTTTGGTAGTGGTTTCATTTCTTGTGAAGGTGTCAGTATAGGGTCTTTGATCTTTGCACCCGTAGTAACATCAAACCTTATT
>DASQYF010000458.1:0-7289 GCA_035639375.1 Nitrososphaeraceae archaeon | reverse complement strand
TAAGTCATAAGTGCAATTAATATTGTTACCATGTGCTTTGATCACGAAATTGCGCTAAAGCAAAAAATAAAGAACAGAGAATTAGAAAAAGAGAGCATGGAAGTCCAATCAGAACTTGAAAAAGTAGAAGAGCAACCTATGGTAACTTCGGCAAATTAGTATTCAGGGAATAAATAACAAAAGGCTTTATTTCATAGACAATCGAAGAAGATGAAAAGGATTAGAAAGTTAGGAATTGTGATTTAGAATAACTAGCTTGGATGTAAATATAGATCATCTTGGAGAAGGTGTTACAAATTAAAGCTCGCATGATGATGCATCATATAATCACTTTTCACGTAGGAGTAATAGTACAATTTGTGGTTTCTGAAAATATTTTGTGTGGAGTATTGTCTATCATTTAAGAAAAGTTCTTTGCAAATCGATTGGTTTTTTGATATACTTTCATCAAATAAGTATTATATCATGATTTTTATAGAAATTCTCACTTCAATCGCTATTAATGTAAGCTATAGAGTAATCACAACTACTATTAAATGCTAGGTTAGTAATTTGAAAGGATATATGGTAATCATTACCATTTGTTACCAGTATTTATATATAAATAATCACTATTAATACCGTATTAAAAATGATCGCCAATAAATCAAAAAATGAAAGCAGTATGTTAGGATCAAGCAGTGCAACTCATATATTTGACACAGCAAGAGAAAATTTTGTTAGAGCAGCAGATCAGATAGCCAGTGTTCAACCACAATATGCACAAGCATTCTCTAATCTTCAGCTAGATTATATGCAGACAGTAAAGAATGTAATAGAGAATACAATTTCAGCTCAAAAGCAATTGGTAGGAAGTTGGAATATCCCAGTGTCAACACCATACATAGAGCAATTTACAAGACAATCAAATGAAATTACTAACAACACATTAAGGGCAGTTGGCATCAATAATCAACTAGCAATCAATGTACTAGACCTGGCAAGAGAGAATCTGAGAATCTATAGTCGAACAGTCGATGCAGTAACAGATGTTAACACGAATATAGCCAAGGCCTGTGCATACTTCTCTGCGGCTCAGCAGCAACAGTACTCCAAGCAGTAAAAACTAAGTTCTTTTTTTCTTTCTTTAGAGATATTTTAAGAAATAATTATTTGCTATCATAGTAGAGTTGACGTTATGAGTTCTTCTCTTAGGTTCTTCATTTAATTACATTCCATTACGTTTATGAATTATAAGGCACATATACTATTATAATAATTCATTTGCCTTCCTCCAATTCATATATTTCCCTTTATCTGAAACACTAGGTTAACCTGTTGTAGGCACTTGCTCATTGAGCAGACATTCCTCCTTAATCTATCTGTAAACTGAAACATGATTTGCAATTACACATTAAATATTAGAATTTTAGTGTTCATCAGCATTCTGAAATGAAGAAGACTGCATAGCAATGTTATCATTTGCTAAGTAGGATGCATCTTTTAAACCTAGATTAATTGACTAATGCCAAAGAAATGAATAGAGTAACGTTTGAAATAATAACATTAAGTCCTTCACTGTTCATTTATAAAAACTAAAAAGGCATGAATAAGTGATTATTTTGTAAATACTAAATATTCATATACACGATATATGTGTCCAGGATTAGAGGGAGAAGGATAATTCCATTTTATCGGATCGAGTTTTACCTCTTTAAACTTGCTGTGATTTAAAAAATCATTATGGTTCGATGAGGAGAGAAGAATATTGTAAATAAATTCGCCTATTAGGACTTGATCTGGTTTTGCAACAGATGCAATCTTTACAGCCATACTTATACTAGAACCAATTATATCTATGTGAGCTTTTTCTAAACTCGTTCCATAAAGCACTACTAAAGCATTGCCAAAAGCCAACCCTATTCTTACTTTAATTTCAGGTAATTCATTTGCCTTAAACGCAGGATTAATAACTTCTTTTATAATTTCTAATATCGCGCTTGAACAATCCAATGCATTTTTGCATGCTTTTGCCTCATCATATTTTGCAGGAAATAACACGATAACAGCGTCACCTTCATATTTGAAGACATACCCACCATAACCTAATGCGGCAATACTTATTTCTTGAGCAAAGGTTTGAATCATTAACGCAAATTTGTTCTCTGGTAACGAGAGGCTCATTTGTGTTGAGTTATTAATATCAATAAATGCAATAACAAGATTTGTTTTGCTGTTTACATGTCTTCTAAGTAATTTTTTGGATTCTTCTGTTGACATATTAAGTTGGATACCATTGTTCAAGGTTTTATTTACCCTCGCATGAATTTGTTTCATTAAAGGGAGGTTGGCAAAGATCATAATGTCCTCTCTCTATAGAGTAACTTAAGCAACTTTTATCTGTGAAATTATAAATTTCAAGCTTGCATAAGATTTGAATTCTGCTTGTACCATAAGTAATAAGGTCAACTTCTAATTTATAGGTGTTACTTACAAATTAATATCCATTATCATAATTATCAAAATAATCCAAACACCATAAATTCATATATTATTTTTGCATAGATAATCTATTTAGGCGATTAATATTGTTAATACATTACATTAATTAAAATGTTGGCTGGAGAGAAAATTAGGCAAATCGTATACTCTGAAATAGAAAAGATAGGAAAGGAAAAAATTCAGGCAATGATCACTTCAAACATTGAATCATCTCAGCAATATATTGATATTATAATGAATGGGTGTATTAAAACGCTGAGTTATGAATCAAATGATGATGATATAACAATTGCAACATTATGTGAGGTCCTTCTTCATTTTATGTTAACAATTTGTACTCTACCATCAGAGAGAAAAATCCGAGTTAAAACTGATCTGATACTTGACGTAATTATACCAAATTTACAAAGCTTAAAGATAAAGCCAGATAAAGCAATTATTATTCAAATTATAAAGGATAAGATAGATTTGAATATAACATCACAATTGGAGTTCTTACAGCCAAATCATGAAAATATTTGGTTGATATCTGCCAAGCCACTCTTAAGAACAAAATATACAACATACAGTGTCTTTCCAAATACAGGATCACCCAATTTTTCAGATATTATAATACATATAGACAACTTTTTAAAAGAAATAAGAGATAAAAGCTTTAGATTCATTCATTAGATTAAACTAAATTTTCATGAGGCGTTCTAAAATATATTAGACTTTATTTGCTCTGATGATTGTATCTCTTCAAATTTCAAATGATAAAATATCAAGGTAAAAAGAGATTATTTATTCAATTAGTTATACAAATATAGATATCGAAAAACTATTTATCTATCGGGAGATTGTATCTCTCTTACACTCAGGTTCTTAAAATCCCATATAATATCATCTGATCTGAATGTAACTATAGACCCTCCATTTGTTATAATGTAATCTTTTGTCCTACCACAATTAATGCTATAAAATTCTTTATCTGAGCTTTTAGCATACCATCCACCATTATCAACAAGATCTGTTACTTTTCTCCAGTTATTGTTATTTTTATCGTCTAGATAGGATTCCATTTTTACTTCTCTGTCATTGTTTATATTGTACATTACTACTTTCCAGCCAATCCATCTACCAAGGATAGAATCTGTAGCTTTTTTTGTATCTCTATCATCAGTATATCCACCAGTATGCCATATTTCTTTTTTCCATCTAACATTACCGTCAATATCAATTGTTCCTATTAGAGAAGTGCCTTCGCATGGGTTCTTACTGTTATGTCTTCCACCTCTTGCTCTCCAGTCGAGATCTTTAGTATAATTATGGCTTTCTTCCTCCTTATTATCATCATTATTGCTATTATTGTTGGCAGAGGAAACTGTTTCTACTATTTTAGCATATCCTGTAATCTCTACATTCTTCCATAATTCAGCACCTGAAGGCGTAATAGTATTTAGTCTGACAGCAGGTCCACCTATGCGCCATGAACCATCATCTTGCCTAGTTATATTGTTATTAAATGTGCTATAAAATAAATTATCATCAAATGGATTATCCATGTCAACAAACCATTCTCTTGCACCTTCTTTGCTTGGATAGATCTTCTTTATTCCAAATTTATCTACTTTTTGAATGAATGGTGAAATTAAGGAAGAAGAATAATAATATATCGAAATAATCGTAGCAATACTATCTATCAAAACAATACCAATGACAGGCATGATCTTCTATTCATTTTTATTCTATAACCAAGCATCCATAAATTATCCTCTTTTCCTCTAGAAAATTAGGTGTATTCAGTTTTAAGCTTACTAAAAGGTATATGCGAGAACTTTGCCCACCATAATTAGTAAAAAATAAACTAAGATCTTGGTCTTATCATAGTAGTATTCTCTATTATATGGTATATATTCAAAGTCAACACTGGCAGAATTTCATATTGCAGATCTGCAACTTCAATGCTTTAAAACCTTTTATTATCTCAGAAATAGCTGAAGACGGTAGTCATGGCAATGATGTGTTCTATTTTTCTTCTTCTTCGTGTAGACACATAATTGGTCACTATATGACCTGATTTTATAATGCTTCAGTTACAGTTGGTCTTCATTTGAAATATCTTCGGAACTCAAGATTTTGTGATATTTAAAAGTTGTTGTTGTTATTGTAATGTATTTGTTTGCTGACATATATGAGTTAACATCAAACTCATCCATCGAATATGAATTACATTATTCTTTATTATTTTCACATTATGGTTATCAATTTATCGATATACACACTGTGATTTCTATAATGGTTATTCATCTTCAGGTTGACTAACCTTAGCAATTTTTACCGATATAAAGATTGAAGAATAATAAACCGTCTAAAGTTGTATGGATCTTAATTTTTACTATAATAACAGATAACTATAATAAATACTGTATTGAATTGGACGTTTGTTTATTTCAAATGCCCATTGCAAATGTAAAAGGAGTTAAAATAAAATACGATGAATTTGGAAAGGAAAGAAATAAGCACATTTTGTTTATCCATGGCCTTGGCTCTTCTTCTATTGCTTGGCGAGATATCCCAGAAGCTTTATCAGAACATTTTCATACAATAGCTGTTGATTTAATAGGCTTTGGTCTAAGTGACAAGCCAGAGAAAGAAGATTATTATAAAATCAAAGGATTTAGCAGATTTATTTTTGATTTCAGAGAAGCAATTGGAATTGGTAAAAATGAAAAGATGACTATAGTGGGTCACTCATTGGGTGGCTATATAGCTGCAGAAGTCGCAATAGAAAATAAAGATCTAGTAGAAAAGCTTGTATTGATAGATTCCTCAGGCCTTCTTGAGCAGCCAACTCCAATGCTATTACTATATCTTGATGCTGCAATGGAAACTGATCCTATACTAAGATATAAGAAAGTAAAAAGGATCTTTGAGGATTTGCTTGCAGATCGTTCAAGGCTGCTTCCTATAGTAGTTGATCTGTTTATCGGAACAATTGGAAAGCCAGGAGCAAAACACGCATTCAAAACAGCATTCGATGATAGCACCACAAGACGGATCGAACCAGACAGATTAATGCAAATTAAAGATATTCCTTGTTTAATCATATGGGGAAGACAAGATAAACTGATACCTTTAGAGCATGCTAATGCATTTAAAGCAGTCTTCAAAAAAAATCTTGATTCATTTGTGATAATAGAAGATGCAGGTCATGGACCATTTGTTGAGAAGACAGCTTTAGTATACGATAAATTACGAACATTCTTAACACAACAGGATACGACATACTGATTTACATCGCTTTAATAGGAGAGCAATAGAAAGGTGCAGTACCATTTTAACAATGTGCCGCAAAGAGTTGAAGATCTCATTCAGAATAATGTGAAACCGTATTTAACTCTATATTGTATTAGATTTTTAGTAAAGCGAGGTATTATATTAGAAATAAATATGCATACTTTAAATATACACTACATATAATATGATCCAATATTATAGCACCTTTATTCTTGATTTTATGACTATTGATTTTGAGCATGATTCTAACATTGTCTTTAAAATATTATCATACTATAAAAAAATCTGTGGATTCAATAAAGAAGATGACGTATTTGATTTAGATGAGCCCATATCAAATGCAGGATGGTCATTTTCAAAATTATTTCTCGCTGGAGGATTCGTTGAAAGACTTTACCAGGGCAATACAGATGACATTAATCATTCTAGAGGCAAAAAATTTGAAGAAAAGTTTGTGTCATGGTTAAGTACAAAATTGAATGATAGTGAATGCAAAGCACAAATAAAGATGGCAATAGAGATGAGATAAAATATCGAATTCTTTTAGATTGGATCTTAACTTTACTTTGAACATTCTGATGAATACCCCTTATTATTTTTCCATTTTGTGTCATCTTTTCTCTTAATCATCAAAACTTCTATTTCCTTGTCTGAATTTTTTACCTCGATATCAAAAGATAATCTATCGTCCAACATCAATATTAGATTTACACCAAAATATATTATCTCATAACCATTTAGATGGACCATAGAGTATGTTAAACTTATTTATGTTTCTCATACTTGTGGAAGTTTCATTCTGTGAGGTTGATTAATTAAAACAGCCAAAAGAATCCTTTCGATCTCTGGTTATAGATATAGGGCGATTTAACACAAGTTCTCGGCTAGGTTTTGTAGGGATACTATTAAAATGTTAGGTGCTGTGGACCCATTTATATTGCAAATTTTAGTATATAAAAGAGAACGAAGAATAAAGAAGAAAAATAAAAATAGTTCATACTGTGGTTTATAGGTAAGTAAAAGAAAACATGTCTTTCTCAAATGTAACTGCTAGATTTGCATTAAGTTTTCTCCTTTTAATTATTTCTTTGGTACTAGTTTTGTCCATTTCTGTGGATTTAAATTCATATGCAGAATCTGATGATGATAATAAGAATAATGAGAATAAATCATCATTATCATCGTTTCCCTCATCTTCTATATCAGATATAAAAGAACCTAAAAAATCAAAGGCTCTAATCGATGCAAACACATCCTCGTTATTATCCTCTTCATCTGCTTCAACGTCAGATTCATCAAACGAAACTTCCAATGATAAATCACAAGTTGGAACATTAGTAGTTACAAAGCAAGTTATTAATGACGGAGGTGGCACTAAAAGTCCTTCAGACTTTATTATAACAATTAATGGCAACAACCCAACACCATCATCATTTAGAGGCAGCTCCTCTGGTACTACTGTTGAACTGTCTAAAGGAAAATATGAGGTTACCGAATCTGGATCTATTGCTAATTATAATTCGACCTTA
>DASQYF010000457.1:0-2305 GCA_035639375.1 Nitrososphaeraceae archaeon | reverse complement strand
ATGAAAATCTTCTGATGCTTTTTCATTAGGGAAAGGGCATAGATAGGCAAATTTTGTACGTACTGCTGTAGAAGAAGTTATATTGGTAATCCCAGTTTCTGTCCCCATTTTTATCCAAATATTATTGCCTTCTAATGGATTTTGCACATGAGATTCTAAGATTTCTAAAATTGGCGAAGAAATTTTTTCGGTAGGAGTTAATTTATTATTTTCGTCTATCACCTTAAATGTAGAATAAACTACATCAATTTGAGGGTTCTCTAAAAATATTTTTTTAACAACTTCTAGTCTATTCGGATGAGATATATCGTCTGAATCATTGAAAAGTATTATAGAATTACCACGCTCTAATGCCTTGAGAACTCCTAAATTTCTACTTACCCCAGCACCTACATTTTGCTCCAAAAAAATGACATCAATTTTTGGGTAGTATTTTTGTTTTAAATGAATTAAATAATTATGGATTTCTTCATTGGGGGACATATCAACTACAATAATTGCACACCAGTCTTCGTCAGTTTGTGAAAATAATCCTTCTATTGTATCAGCAATTAATAGCTTTTTCCTACCTTGCTCTTGTTGTTCATTTCCATCTGCATAATAGGGAATAATAAATGCACTTGAAACCTCTTTGCTATTGCTTGTTTTTATCATCTTAAACTCCTTTGATGTGTTCCCAAGGCTTTTTCAACATATACATAATCAGTTTATATCTTTTGTTAACTAAACATAAATTATAAAGGAAAATACAATATCTGACTATACTTATGATAACAAGATTAGTACTGACGATCAAATAAATGGTAATCTGTATTTTCTTCAGCTAGCCTATATATATTTATGAAAATTATTTAGATAAAAAGGCTAGATTATATTTATACGGCTAATAGAATCTATTTCATGCGTTACGCCACTCTTAGGCTAAATCATTTTATGTTGCTCAAGGAGATTACATACACTATAGTGTATTGCATCCCACCGAACCCGTGAACTTTACGGATTCTTGTAATGCATTCAATAATATATATAATTACAATTTGGAGGAATACAAAACAAATGCCAGATAAATTATCATCTACTACAACAGTTAGTAAATTAGTTCGTGTGCTAACTCTACTAATGCAGAGATTATGTCCGGGCTTTATCAGTATATAAAAATAATGGTGCATTCATCAGAAAGTCATACTAATAAGAGCTTGAAAACTAATTTGGTGTTTTCCCAATTTCTTAACTCAGACGTTACCTTTTATGATACCAAAAGAAAACGAGATTAATTCCTATCTAGGTAGATCTGGCATATTATCGGCTTGCCCTCCTGTTGGTATTGATGGTTTTAATCCATCTAGTTGGGGCTTTGCTACTTGTAAGTCCTTAGAAAGTTTTTGTAATTCCATTTGTTTAGATTCCAATAATTTTTTTGCATCAGGAGAGATATCAGTTATGACTTCGGCAATTGTTTTAAATTGGTCTTCTTGTTCAGTAGTCTTTTGTGCAAACGTAGTTGCTAATTTGCTTACACCTAGGATTTTATCATAATTTGCTTGCACATCCTTAGAAGTAGGGTGCGATCGCAGGTACCCAATTATTCCCGTAACCATTACGCCCAAAGTACCCACTAGCGCTGAAGATGCCACTATTATACTAATTACAGTATCTATTCCACCTGTAGTTGCAGTATCAGAGGCTTGCATGATAATATTTTCTAACATAAGTATAATTATTAAGTGAATACTAAACACTTCTAAAATAGCATTCCTATTTTTAATAAGTTATGCTTATAGTTCATAATCTTTTATTGGCGGGTCATCTCCTGATTCTTTTATCATATACCAAATTGGCTGATGTAATACTCTCTTGTTTTTATATAAATTAGTCAAAAGTACCATGCGACAATAATTTCTATCACAAGAATAAACAAATAGTTGATCATAATTTGGAGTTTCTAATAAGCCTGATTCATTAGTAGATAGATCAAACAATACGAAATCGAAATATCATAAAATAATAAATATAATTTCTATACTTAGAAATATGGTCTTGCCATATAGAAAATCCATCTTTTCTTGTTATAGTATCTATTGACTTTGAGAGAAACTTATTTTTATCAATGTGTCCCTATCCCCAACAATAATCGTTTTTCGCTTACTTCTAGAAAACGCAACACATGACCGTGGTATATTAACAAAACCTAAAGCTTCCTGATAATCTGCCCTGTTATTAGATCGCACCATTGAAATTATGATGACTTCATCTTCTTGGCCCTGAAATTTATCTATAGTCCCTATTCTCAAGCCTTTTTGCAAAT
>DASQYF010000456.1:0-2867 GCA_035639375.1 Nitrososphaeraceae archaeon | reverse complement strand
AGCTGTTGCTCTCGCCATTCACACCATAGCCGCTGTTGCTCTGGCCTGTCACACCTGTCCAGCTGTCACTCTTGCCAGACACACCATAGCGTACGCCATCGTCAACTCCATCTACGTGTGACATATCAGTAGTCCTCCTCCTCTCCTTCCGACAAACTGGATTCTATGAGCCGCGCGTCTGACTTATGTATAAGATATTTTATATTTTCCATAAGGTTGAGTTATGAAAATGTAATTATTTAATCTGTTCCTTCATATTATAATGGCTTAACTGAACATTGCGGCTCGCTAAGTCTTCTGGATTTATATTTCAACTCTGCTTGCAGCCTGCTTCTTCTTGGTTGGTGTTGTATTCTTCTTCTATGAGATAGTATTTGTGTTAATATCTATTGGAGTGTTTATATCTATCTCTCAAAACACGATCAATATCCGAGCTTTCATGATTTCTGTGGATCTCTTGCTTTTTGCATAATACGATTGTGTAATATATTTTCGAGCTATTATAATGGTGATTCTTCTACTTCTGGTCCTGTTGATGGTAACATATATTCCTTCTGATATAAGCGCGGATAGAACCCAGCATTATCACTCAGTAAGTGTGTATTGTTCTGCTAATATGTACAAGCGTAGATATTAACATTTGTTGCATTTTCTATATTATAGATATAAGTGTAACTCCATTGCTCATCCATCCATTAAGAGCGTGATTAGCTAAATTATTATGCGCTTTATTTTTAAAATTATGATGAATTAGCTATCATTTTTTAAAAGTATCTCAATAAGGCTAACAGTTTATGAAGTATTATGATCTCATTTTTACATGGAACGTCTCTATTCAATATACGTTGGTCACAATCAATTGAATGTCCGACAGACTGGAGCTAATAGCCAGTCGTATCCAGAAATTCGTCCTATATAACATCATTCTCTCTATCGGTCAACGCTAGCATCCTATTACATCCTTATATAATGCCTTAATATAAAAGGCTCAATTGAACAAGAAAAACTCAATACGAAGTAATCTAATACTTGCAACAATCATATTATTCACAGGAAGCGCTCTTGCAGCAGCGGCTGCTAATACAGTAATAAATCCTTCCGTTATACAATCAGCCGCAGCAATTAATTCGGCTGCTAATACAACCACTACCGTGACCACTACCACCACCAGCACTACTGCTGCTACTACTACTCCCATTAAATACCTGATAGTCATCTTTCAGGAAAACATTTCTTTTGACCATTATTTTGGTAGCTATCCGAATGCTAAAAATTCTCCTGGAGAGCATCCTTTTTTGGCTTTATCAGATACACCTTCAATAAATGGCCTAAGTAAAACACTTTTGAATAATAATACCAATTTGGTTGATCCTTTTAGAATGGATGAGCAAGATGCTAAAACGGTTGCCTCCTGTGACAATAATCACACATATACTGCAATACAAAGATCATATAACGGTGGCCTTATGGATAACTTCGTAGAAGCAAGTGGCATAACAAGAGATAATTGTAGTCCAAATCAGGTTATGGGTTATTTTGACGGCAATACTGTTACAGCATTATGGAACTATGCTCAACACTTTGCGATGAGTGACAACTTCTTTAGCACTATTATTGGTCCGTCACTCCCAGGACACATCAATCTTGTATCTGGTCAAACACATGGTGTTACACCAGAAAATATAGAAGGAGAGACCTCCAATGGTACTTTAATTGGAGATTTAGATTCATTGTTTGATGATTGTTCCAATGGAACTAAGATAATTATGCAAGGAAAGAATATAGGTGATCTTTTGAAAGAAAAACATGTAGCATGGGGTTGGTTTTCAGGCGGCTTTAAGCCAGTCGCCATAACAGAAGAAGGCAAGGCTATATGCCAATCGTCTCATGTCAATATTGCAGGCAATAATATTACAGATTATGTAGTGCATCATGAACCGTTTCAATATTATAATTCAACTGCTAATCCTCATCATCTTCCTCCCACATCAATAAATATGATCGGTAAAAAGGACCAAGCAAATCATCAATATGACTTGTCCGATTTCTGGAATGCAGTAGAGTCAGGAAATTTGCCTTCAGTAAGTTTCCTTAAGGCTCCCTATTACCAGACAGGGCATGCAAAAGCATCAGATCCAATTGACGAGCAAGTATTCTTAGTAAATACAATAAACAGGTTGCAGAACCTACCTCAATGGAACAGTACTGCAGTTATAATTGCATATGATGATTCTGGTGGATGGCATGATCATGTTATGCCCCCAATAGTAAGTCAATCTAATGACCGAGAATATGATGCATTACTTGGGCCTGAAGGTCTTTGTGGACATGCTCCTCCTGCTACCTATCAAGATCGTTGTGGTTATGGTGGACGATTACCTATCTTAATAATATCTCCATGGGCAAAAAAGAATTATGTAGATCATCAAATAATTGACCAAACCTCAATACTTCGTTTTATTGAAGATAATTGGCAGCTAGGTCGTATAGGGGATCAATCATTTGACGAGAGAGCGGGTTCAATTTCAAATATGTTTAATTTCACCCATGGTCATTATGCAAAAAAAGTCCTTTTAAATTCATCTGATGGTACAATTGTTAGCAATTAACTGTTAGGCAATTCCTTCTCTTTATTTCGATTCTCTGTTTTCCGATCGCAAAAAAATACACTTGTCGAATAAGGCTCCATGCAATTAGTTTCCCCTCATGTAGAAGGCTCTTGTCATTTGGTTTGATTAAAATCCCTTCATAATATCAATATGCCTCCGCTATAATTTCAATGCATATTTAATAATAGCAATAGGATCTGCGATAGATTTAAGTCTATTTTATTTACAATCCGACATACTAGATCTAACAAAACCTCG
>DASQYF010000455.1:0-9041 GCA_035639375.1 Nitrososphaeraceae archaeon | reverse complement strand
GATTACCCATTGAAAGTAACGCACTCATATGAGCACATCTATCATTTAATGCATAACTTTCTATTTATATTGGCAATTAGTATTTCTTTTCCATTTACTTCTACGTGTTTCATTTGTCTATTGGTAATTTCATCTGTCTTGGCAACCTCTATATATTCTTCATTAGTAGCACTCTTGCTCATTGTCTAATGAATAATTATATGGATATTATTGTTTATATTTTGTAATAATATTTTCGCCTGCACATTGACTCAAATTCATTTTATATTTCACTACCTAAGTCTTTGAATGTAATTAGGCCAAACAACAAACTAAGTTTTTGAAAGCTTATGGAATCCCTTAATTAGTTCTACCATTTCTATTAGACTAACCATGTTAGGAGAACAAATTCTAGAGTTGAATGGAAAAATCATAGGTCAAAGGGTGTTGGATGTTGAAGGCCCTACCATAGAAACGTCTGTATCAGTAAGTGGAAGCATAAAGGGAACGCAAGTGAAGGAAACTTTGACGTTTGTAGGCAGACCATCAACAACATCAAAGGGAGTACTTTATGGGAAAGGAAAGGGAATAATAATGGCTGGGGAATCAGAACTGGCAACCTACACTGGTGAAGGAGTAGGAAGATTTAGCTCTTCAGGAAGCATAAACTGGCGTGGATCGATATTCTATAGTACATCATCAAATGGTAAACTTGCGTTTCTTAATAATGTGATAGGAGTCTTTGAATCTGAGATCGATACTGAGGGAAATTTTTCTGAGAAGATATGGGAATGGAAATAATGAGTATGAGCAGTACATGTTTCACATCCCACCGAACCCATAGAATATTGCATAAAATAAAAGTCTAATCTGGTATTGTGTTTGTCTTTTAAGGAAAAGTATCTATCATAATAGTTAGAATAGATATAATATAGATTAGTATAACGAACAATCACAATCATAACCAAATCAATTATATTTTGATTTACATTGATCTCAATAGTAAACTAAGTCGTTGAAAGAAATGTTAGTAGAATGGAACTAAATTCATCTGGATACTGATACATTAATCCATGTCCAGCTCCTTTCATCTGCACAAGCCAAGCTCCTGGGATTTTTTGTACAAGAATTAAAGAATTAGCTGCTGGCACGGCAACATCTTCAGTTCCAGTTATGATCAAAGTAGGTTTGGATATATTTGAAAGCTGACTGCAAACGCCACGCCAGTTTGTGTCTAGCCATTTTTCTACTGCATTAAACTGCTGCATTAAAGTAATAGGAGGGACTATTTCTGTGGTTTTTGGAATGGTTTCAAGATAATTGGGATGCTCTTTTATCCATTCAGGGGGAAATGTGACAGATAGAAACGTCTCTATGTCTTGCGTACGATTATTTACAAAGTCAGACAAAGCTCTTATAACTTCAGGACTTTGAGGTATATTCTCTTGTCCACCGCATGATGCACCATAAAGTATAAGTCTGTTAACCTTTTCTGGATGCGTAAGAGTAAGCTCTTGAGCTATAAAAGAAGCCATAGAGAATCCAAGAACATCTGCTCTTTGTATTTTTAGAACATCTAGCAATCCAATAGTATCATTTGCAAACTGCTGAATAGAGAATGGTCTTGTACCGGAAGTTGTATTTCCAACTCCACGATTATCAAATATAATTACTGTATGATTTGAGGACAGTTCTTCTAACATAGACGATGGCCAAACATCCATAACATTACCGCTACCGCTAATAAGTAAAATAGGATCACCTTTACCTATTGTCTTGTATGCAATATCAACATCTCCTACGTGGACTTTTTTTGATAGTATACTTTGAATGTCTAGTGAATCTGTAATATTATTGGACTTCATTTGATTCTTGGGTTGCTGTTGACTGTATGCAAAGTTGCTAGTAGTACCAAAATAATTATTATTATTATTACTAATCAACAATAATGCATTACCAGGAATAATAAGTACAAACGCAAAAACAATAAAGTGTGCTATCGGCTTAGTAAGAAATAATTTACTAAAAAATCTGTGACTAAACATATTCTTTTGATATAGAAACATGCTAAATAAACTATGCAAGTTAGGTGAATTAATCAGCCTTTTTATGGTACGATAAGTTAGCCGGACTGACTTTATTACAGTAACATACGAAGATACAAGTAGAACTTATAAGATAATCACTAAAGGAAGAAAAAGTATTAAAGCTCAATTAACGGATAATAATAAAAAACTAAGGTCAAGCATATTCGCTTGAATAGGAATTAATATCTAAGAAATTGGGTGGCATATTTGAGTCAATTCTGTTCTACATCCTAACCAAGGCGTATACGAATGGACCAGCCTGGCTGCGCCGTAAATTTGTGTCAATAACAATTCACAAACGACCCGGCCCGTCTTTGATAGCAACAATCATCAAGATTAATTTATTATTCTCTACATGCTCTCCAAAGGTATAGTTTAATTTATGAATAAAGTCATTACTGATCGCCTATAATCAGCAGTATCTAAGGATCCTCTAGAATATCAGCAGTAATCCACAGATGAGCCTTGAGGAATTCAAACGTTATTTTCTGATTAAATAGGTATAGTTAACTGTTTTATAAGATGACTCCTGTTGTTCGTTCTTCATGTCAAACTTAGCCAACTTTGTCCCGATGGGTTAATTGAAAGCCGGTTGACTTTAACTATTTCTATATTTGGAATACACTAAAAGGATTTAGATTACTTGTAATTCCTAGATAGTGAGAATTCTCCTTACAAAAGGAAGCACTCTATCTTGATGGAGCCCACAATCCTACTACTAAAATAAAGGTATATCTATTTACAATATATTGATTCCAAAATGTGAGGGAATTTTTCTTTCTTTGATCTTCTACCCTCTGATAGTTAGTTAGTGGTAAGCATCACCTCTTTTCATTCAGGGTTGCAGAAAATATCTTGATTTTCTTCTTTTTGTCTGCTCTAACTTAACTAATATCTTGGTCATTAAAACACCGGCAATAAATCCACCAACATGAGCACTAAATGCTATTGGAAGTGCACTTACAGAGCCAATCACTGCAAATACAATTTGTATCATCAGCCAATAATAGGCCCTTGAATTGCCAGCTACAGCTGCTATGCCTAATACACCAGATATAGCTCCTGACGCACCTATCAGTACTACATCTCCATTGTGTAATATGTAAGACGCTATAATACCATGAAATAAAGCTGCTATAATTCCTGATATGATATATACCAATATATATCGGGGAATTCCAATTGCTCTTTCTGCATATCCACCAAGATAAGCCAACGCAAATAAATTGAACGCAATATGTGTAATGTTAGCATGTATAAACATAGATGTGAACAATCTTGTCAACGATTCTCGTAGTGATGAGGATGATTGTGGTGGTGGTTCTGACGATTGCAGCGGTAGAGAAGAAGACAATGGATTTTGCTGAGCACTGTCAGCAGGATTATTGTTATTATTTCCATTATCAGCCACATTACTCACATAAAAAAGATGATTAGGAATAAAGCCATAATTTTGAATAATTTGTGTTTGGGAACCTGATAATAGTCCTATGGCAAAAACTACAGCATTTAATGTGATTATGGATGCTGTGGCTATAGGAAAACGCTTTATTTGTATCATCATTGGCAAGACAACGATAGATAATAAATAACATAGTTTATTGGATATATCGATTGCTGTGTTTTCATCTTGCAATCTCCTATCGCAGTAGTTATTTTGGTTCTTCCACCAAAGACATCCGACCTATTGAGTGATCTCACAGACTGTCAGATCAAGAGCATATAATAAGTTAATAGTTGGAGAACTAATAGAAAGTGAAGATACATAACTACCCATCCATTTGATAATACCTATTTTTAGAGAAAATAATAATTAACAGCCTTAATTCTTATAAGCATATAAGTCATCTTATATAACACAAAACTATGAAAACAATAACGTGTCGTGAAGCAGGATTTGAGTGTGACTACATAGTAAAAGGTGAGACAGAAGAAGAGGTTATGAAAAATGGCGCAGAACATGCGATAAAAGATCATCATATGAGATCAGAAGACATAACTCCAGAATTCAAAGAAAAGGTAAGAGCACTTATTCGATCTAGCTAAATTTTTTATTTTATTTTATTTTATTTATACTTTATTATATTTAGAACAGAAAATTGTCGTAGGTCATCATATACAGCTTCCATGCTTATACAGGCAAATAATATATAATATGATTGTTAAAAACTCTTATTTATGATATATTCTTGATTCCAAATATAATTAAATTTATCTTGCTGCCTTCTTACACCAAATTTTACTGGCAGAAAATTATATGTTGTATTTATGAGCCACCACTTTTACAGTAACGATATTATCTGTAGTCCAGATTTATTAATAGTTTAAATGATGTTTATAACAAAACGCCTCAAGCTTGTTAACTAAGTAGTCAAAATAGTCGTTTATCCACTAAAGACCATATGAAATGTAATAATAATTATTGGCTATCACTTATCACAGCAAAATCAAATAATTAATTATATGGCGTTTTACAATGTTCTATCTTTAGAATTGTAATTATAGAGGGATCTATACCTATTAGAGTAAATTAAGCTAAAGATATGTCCTCGCTTAAAGCTGAAAGGATAATAAAAATATGATTGTTAGCCCAAATCTAGAGTGAAATTTTTGAAGAACTATTATGATACCAGGAGAGATTGGAAAATAACGTTAATACATGTTTAGGGTGGCACTTCATGTTATTGATTATATCTATAAAACCACCCTATGCCATGTACTTTTTTGTGTGAATCAGAACAGCAAGTCAATAAAAGAGATATTCAGAATTCAACAGTAGAACTATGATAGTTTTATTAATCGATTTATTCACATATATGTCTGCCTTATCTTATCTAATTATATATTTATGCCGATAATTTATATTGCTATAGAGAGAACTAGGAAAAATCTTTGATACTGTTGTTGTGTTCTTCTAGAACAGCTGACGCCTCATTCATTATGTGATCCGTATCTTTATTTTTAGATGATCCAACAATATTCATATCTATAACATCTATTTCATTATTCTGCATTGAATCAGATAATATACTGTCAGTAAGCATCTGCATATAGTTTAGTTCCATATCTGTACTAGGCACTAATCTTTCAAAATCTGATTTTAAGCCTTTTACTGGACTCATTGCCGGTTCGAGTATTTCCATTATTTCACCTAAATCATGAATTGTAGAAATTCTCATTGACACCTGCTCCAACGCCATTCTTGCTTGATTTAATGTTCGCTGGCTTTTGCGCAGTTGCAATAACTCATTTGACAAACTTTTTGCATAAATGGTATTGCGAGTTTTCACAGCATCAATTACTTTATTAAATATCTCTTGTTCCCTTCCTTTCATTTTTGCGATTTTAGCATCTAATTTTGAAATTTGCAATTGCGTTTTGTTCATTACATTCTCAATTCTTGGCTTTAGTGGTAGCGATTCTTTCAATTCCTTGTTTGTATAATCTATATAGTCCTTCTTTTTAGTCCAATTTGTAAAAAAACCAGTCATGAAAGTCTAGAGATCTACTAATATTTGCTAATTAATTACAAAGGTATAACTAGATAAGCTAGAAAGCTAATTACATCTAAATTTTTAACTAAATCAGATACTTCATCCTTGTAATTTAAGAGATGACAAATTATGTTCTCTAGAACCTATGAACCATTATTTTAACGCTATCAGACCTAGATTATAAACATCAACTATATGTTCTCAAGTATATCGGTTGAAAGATCTGGAAATAAGTTAACCAGGAGTGGATGTAGTGGATAAATAAGAAATAGGATATAATTCAAGGCGAATGATTCATACGTTATGAAAAGCAACGCATTGATATTAATAAATAGCAGCTGATGGATTAAAGTATAAGTCAAATTCATCCACTCTCTTATTTCCGGCTGATTTATATCATGGTCATTTTTATCATAGAAAATCCCAAATAATAGATTCTAATTCAGTATATGCAGTGGAAAGCAAAGTCTGTGCTTATTGTGGCAAAACATTTTTAGGAGAAGGTTGGCCCCATATAGAAGGCGACTCTAATAGAGGTATTTTAAAAATAGAACATTTTTGCTCTGATGAACATAAATACAATTTTTTAACTTCTGAATCATGAGCGAAATTTGTTTCTTTTTTGTTCCAAATCGTCTGACTGCATCTAAAGTTTAAGTAATGAGGGAATTTGTGAAAATGGTTCATCATATGTTAACATATTTCCTGCATGACTTCTGTATTTGCCGATAAGTATGATAAGATTTCTAAACTGCAGGACATTTTATGAAAGTAAACAATATTAATATATTCAAAAATATTCAATAATATATATCATCAAAACTGAGTCTAGAGTTTGCTTATTTTTATAGAATATATAATTTATTGACTCTGTTCATAACTATTATTATCATAACTAATAATTATCAGACTTCAATTCTGCATTGCATTCTTTTTCTATCCGCTGCTTTAAGCCCAAAATATATTTTACAAAAGAAAGACATTTTCAAAATCATAAATCTCTTTTAAAAGGCATCTTCTCTTATATATTCTCAATTGCTTCAGAAATTAATTATTTCTTGAATTGTAAGTAATGAAATCTAAATTGCAGCAGCTCCTCATAATATTGTAAAATCTTTATTTGATTCTTTAGCTAGAATGGGATTTAGAAATACATTTATACTTTTAAAAAGTGTGCATGTGTATTTGTAGGTTGTATCACAAAATGGTGAGATTAATTCAAGCAATCGTCAATAAACATATCTCCACAGTCCATAAATGCCACAAACTATTATCTAAAGATGGTATAACATCACAGGAGCTAGTTATCGAAAGGTTAGATGGACTTTTTGATGGCATAACTGCAAATATCAAATTACAACGTACCGTATTAGCAAATATTGGACATACTGCAACTATTGCAAAGAATTTGGATCAATATCAGTTTATTATATGCACTGAAATTCCATCAATGCATGACAGCAATCCGCTCAAATTACAATTGCAAAAATATAGAATAGCAATAATTGCATCATTTGTAAAATTAGTTCCTTTATTGAGGAGCCTAAATTCTGATAAGGATTTAGAGAAGTGGAATTCTTTTGCTAACATTTTGTTAACTGAAGCCTCAGAAACTGTTGTTAAGGCTAGAACAAATCAAAAAGAAGTCAGAAAATCATATAGTATTAATGTCAGACTAAAAGAGGCACTGGACTTTTTTGGAGTTCCAGAAAAAGAGATTGATCATGAGTTAGAATCAATGTATTTTGCCTCGTAAGTAAAAATCTCATATATCATTTAGATTAGCTTACCAAAGAAATTTTGTTAGTTATTTATTATTTGGTAATAATAGTAAATGATGGTTGCATTTTCTGAATATATACCTACAATTACTACTGGAATATTTGCAGACCTTTTTAGCATCTCGCTGCTGTAATTCTCTAGTCAGAAAAATAATAGAATACAAAGTGAATATCAAATATGTGCTAGAATAATGCAAGTAAGGATTAAACCTGAACTAAATGAATATTTACAAATGGCAAAAGTTCTATAAAGTAGATGTCTTCTGAGAAGCTAAATATTTTACTGTTTACTAACCACTAAGAAAAAATCTCTTTTATTAAAAACTTGAATTAGTTAATTCACAACACAAGGGCAATATAATGGACAGATATACACAACTATTTTAAATCTTTTATATTTTTATATGCTGATGATGCTTCCCTTACTGCTTCTTCAGCCGTATAAAGAGTGCCTGTCTTTTTAGAAGATGCAACGGTAAATTTCAATTCTTCTATTAGAGAGCTAATTGATTGGAGCATTTCTCTTATTGCAGAGATTATCTCGGCGAAGTTTTGAGGACCGTCTTGTGAGTCCATAGTCTTTCTGACTGACTTAATAGTAGAACTTGCTTCATCAATAATTCCTGTCTGCTTAATTTCTTTCACCATGTTTTCAGCTTTCATAGACATATTATTCACAGTCTCAGCGGCCAAGCGAAGATTTTCTATATTCTTCACCATCTCTGGATCCTTTAGTGATTCTATTATAGAATGGGCCGTTTTAGCAGTTTCTCTAATTTTGTCGAGAGACATTTGCATTTCTGGTGTTCCAAATTGACGTATGATTTCTGCGGCGTTAGAAGTAGTCTCCTTTATGTCACTTAGCTTCTGTCCCATCGTATGAAATACAATTTTAGTAGTTAATTAGACTCTGCAGAAATATTATATATCAATTATATATAACTAGATTATTTATGAATATTCTATTAGTCAAATATATAAAATAACATCTTGTATCCTAAAGAATTTTCTTTGGAAAATAATTCGTGTGTTCATTGTTTAATCGGCAATTGACAGAAATGAGAAATTATAAATAAAATAAGAGGTAGAAATCATATTCAATCTCTCCATAGATACAGGTACACTGCTAACTATTTCCTTTTTCCAGAGTGACGTATACTGGAGTCGAGTTGAAAAAGATGTCGAACACAGATGATCGCTTTGGGCCCGCTCTATAAGTTCTCTCAGTTTTTCCTCTTCTGTATATGACCTGATCTGAACATAACTTGGATTTTCCCTGTCCATTTTTGATCTTCTCAGACAAATTTGAGATGCCGTTGAGATTGAGGTCAGTCGTTAATGTTGATTCTATTTTCATATAGATAGATTCTTTATGCAGCGGTGGTATACATGAGGCTCGTTGTTAAATTAATGTCTGATAGAGCAAGTGCGTGCTCAACTGGATTGACTCCATTATCCTGTTCTATCGAACTTCTGGTTCGTCTTTTCTCAAACACAAAGGATTGACTTCTACTACAGGTTAGGCAAGTACCATAAAAATAGTTTATCGTTGTATAATTCTGCGCATCGTTGATCCATCGGTCATTGGCATTGAAATCTATTTAGGAATGCTAGGATTCCCTTAATACCTTCGACAGTTTCAAAAAGCTTCTCAGCATTACTTCATTTACAATTTCTTCCATGGTAAATTTAAAGGAATG
>DASQYF010000454.1:0-7352 GCA_035639375.1 Nitrososphaeraceae archaeon | reverse complement strand
ACTTCACTGCTCTTGCCACTTTGTATATCCTCATCCACGTGGCTACTATACGTGCGATCAAGAAATTCGCGATCGAATCTAGCAACATTTAATCCTAATTTGGCAGCAGACTGTCTCAAATTATCATCAGTAACTACTTGCCCATGTTTGAATAAATAATCATACATATCCCAGAACTTACCTTGAGCAGCAGCAGTTTCTGCTGCTATTGCAGCTTTATATGCATGAGGGCGAACTTTGGTAAGGGGAAAGTTACGGAATACAAAACATAATTTACTTCCTAGACGTTCTTGAATTTCCTTTATGATCATATAGGCCTGGCCGCAATATGGACATTGATAATCTCCGTATTCTACTAAAGTTATGGGTGCATTTACAGGTCCTTGGATATGATCTCTAGATTTGCTTACAGGTAATGTCAGTTTTATGTTTTCTGCTGCTTTTCTTTTATTATTCATGTTTACATCTCGCTATTACCTAGTTTAAAGATTTAAAGACGCCATTGTGGATAACATTTACTTGATGTAGGGTTATCTTTTGATCTTATTTTCCAATGATTACAAGAGTACAAATTAATTTATAGAGCGCTACTACCACCACCACCACCACCACCGAAACATATTCTTCTTCTACTGCTATTACTCGGAAAGAAAAATAAAAAGAAGAAGAAATAAGAGAATGAGGAGGAGAAGTACAAACAAAAATGGATTTGTTTAAGTCTCTATAGTAAGCATCTTAAAAAATGCGATGATGAGGATGATGTCTTAAATCAAGTATTATCTGTATCATGCAAATTATAGTTATAATTAATATTAGTATCAATGGCAAGATCCTAATTGTCAAAATGGGAATAGCTATAATCGCAAGTCCAGCTATAAATTTATAAACAGGCCATATCTTTACTTTCCTTTCGCCAGCTGCACTAGCTATGGAAAGTTGGATAATACCAATTGAGAATAAAGATAACGATACAGAACCGCAGATTAACCATTGACTTGTGTATGATAAAGGTATATTTTGAGCAGCCGAAACTACATCTCTTATACCTGTTGCGGTCGCCGCAAGTCCTACAACTAGAGCAAAGTGAATATATAGCCATGTTGTATAAACTCCTATCCTACCTTTTTCGCGAAAGGCACGGATTGGAGAGCCATCAATATTATCAAAATATATCCACCAAAGACTAAAAGCTATACCTAATCCAGCTCCTATTGATATTGTAGACTCTATGTTCCACTTATGGCCTGATAGACTACTAATAAGGTCAAATATTGTCTCTCCAAGTACAATCAAAATAAATAATCCCATTCGCTCAGGTAAATGAAAAATATTTGGAGCTAGATGTAGGTGCTTTCGGCCAATTAAGATAGTAGTTGTAACATCTATAGCAAGTGCTAATGTCCAGAGAATAAAGCGTATTGGTATAGGAATAGCCGCTGAGATCAGCCATAATATTGCAGATATTAAAAACCCTTGTGCATATCTATTTGCAAGTGAACGAGCAGCCGGCATTTTGTGTCCTGCACGTATGTATTCTATTACGAGAAAAACTCTAATTGCCGCGTATGAAATTGCAAAATTACTTGATGTCTCACCTAATGCGCCATGTATGTTAATAGTAAGAGCTGCTGCTCCAACCATCTGTAAAAGTACCAGTAGACGATGTACTAAATCATCAGTCTCAAATCTGGTTGCATAAAATGTAACACCTATCCATGCCCACACAACAGGGAAAAACAGTGATAACATTCCAAGGAATGCTGTAATAGAAATATTACTAGTATGCAGATTGATGCCTATCTGAGAAACAGCAGCGGCAAAGACTAGGTCATAGAAAAGCTCCAGCCATGTAGCATGACGTTCTTTTTCTACGTTACCCAACTTAATTATTCAATTATAATATTTTCTTATGTGCTTTGAGATTCTGATAATGTTCAAAAATGTATAGGTATTCGAACTTGAAAGCAAGTGTCTCCTGGTTTGGAAGAGAAGATGATGTCTCCTTTATGAACTTCAACAACAATACGGTAACTGATACTCAATCCCAGTCCTGTGCCTTTCCCTATCACTTTTGTAGTAAAGAATGGTTCAAATATATGCGGTTGCATCTCAGGTGGAATGCCAGGACCATTATCGGCTATTTCTATTATTACGTGATTATAGTCCTGTTTTGTTCTAATCCATATTTTACCTCTGCCATTCATTGCATCAATAGCATTATCTATTAGGTTGGTCCATACTTGGTTAAGTTCACTTCCATATACTCTTATATGCGGTAGACTTTTATCGTATTCTCGTATTACTGTAATACCTGTTTTTAATTTGTGACCAAGGATAGTCAATGTGCTTTCAAGACCTTCATGAATGTCGACTTCTTGAATTGGAGCCTGGTCCATGTATGAATATGTCTTTATTGCTTTAACCAATTCCGAAACACGTGCAGTACTTTGCTTAATTTCGTTTAACAAGACTTGTGATGAAAGCCTGGCATCCAAATAGGACAAGACATCTGGAAGAGAACCTAAAGGTACATTACTCATAATATCATCTAAATGCTTTACATCTAGTCCTACCACTGCTAGAGTCTGAGCAAGTTTCCAGCCATCAGCCACGCCATGCGTATCCAGCCAAGATATGATCTGTTCTTCCTTGTCGCTTTGTGTAAGAGGATCAAGAAGGTTTGTAGAAGATAGTGATGCTGCTGCTGCTGACTCTGACGAGTATTGCATCATTAGATTTTGTTCTAGGTTAAAAATAAATTCCAATTGCTGCGGTGTCATATTTTTGTGTTGGTAGATATTCGTAATTCGTGACGGTAGGGCTGTAAATGTCTGATTTAAGTGCGTTGCAGCTCTTCCTGCAGCTGCCGCAGGATTATTTAGCTCATGTGCCAATCCAGCTGCTAAAGTTCCAAGTGAAATAAGCTTTGCATGTTGTTGTGATATATTTTGAACCAATTGCACTCGCTGTGCCATTGTTTGTAATATTTGCTGTGTTACTGATGGACACGTGGAAATCATTTGCCAGAAAGTCTCCTTTTTTATTTTAAAAAGGTGGCTTTGTTTTGAAGTACGTATCGTTACTTCATATGGGATATTTAGCAATATTGGTACCTCTCCTAAAAAGGTTCCATCATCATGATGTGCTATTGCTGTCTCTTTATTTTCAGCTAGCTTCTTTGTAACACGGACCTGACCTTTGAGCAGAATATAGAAACTCTCAGCTGATTTTCCCTCAGTGATAAATTCTTCTCCTGGCTCAAGCCATATTTCCTCTCCTTGATTTATACACCTTAATTCCTCATCTTTTAATTGCGCAAAAAGGGGAACTTGACGGAGAATATTGATTAGCATAGCATTTTTTTCTTCCACCATGTGTCATCACACTCTCTTGAGATATTGATGTACAAACTGAATAGCAATAGAACCTTCGCCTACTCCAGATGCAACTCTCTTTACTGAACCAGAACGTACATCTCCGGCTGCAAATATTCCAGGTACGTTAGTTTCAAGTAAAAATGGCTGACGGTCAAGATTCCAACCTTTTGGACGATTATTATTATTAAGTTCATCGTTTGTAGTCAGATCAGGGCCTGTCAGGATAAATCCATTTGCATCTCTCTTTACAGTACCAGCTAACCAATCTGTATGTGGCTGCGCACCAATAAAGATAAACAGAGCATAGGCTGGAATAGTTTGTTTTTCACCTCTGATGGTATCATTTATGGTTATGGCTTCAAGCCGGTCCTCACCTTTTACCTCTACTAGACTTGAATGTAACCAGACTTTGACGTTTTCCGTTTTAACAATCTGGTCAGCCAAATATTGCGACATACCTTTACTAAGAGAATCGGCCCGTACTAGCATAGTCACCTTTCTAGCATATTTAGAAAAGTAAATTGCTGCTTGTCCAGCAGAATTAGCTCCACCAATCATGTAGATATCTTCATCACGGCAGGAAAGAGCTTGTGTCATAGCCGCGCCATAATAAACACCAGCTCCCGTAAGCCTTTCAATACCGGGCACATCTAGCTTTCTATATGATACGCCCGTTGCAATCAGAAGTGTATGACAGCTTATCTCAGTTCCATCGTTTAGCTTGACAAAACGATATGGACCATCAATACGTATACCAGTGGCTTCTTGTGGTGTCAGGATTTCTGCTCCAAATCTAGCAGCCTGAGCTACAGCTCGCCTTGCTAAATTAGCTCCAGTCAGACCAGTAGGGAAGCCCAAATAATTTTCAATGTTGGAGCTCATACCCGCTTGTCCTCCTGGAGCTTCTCTTTCAACAAGTAAAGTGTGTAATCCTTCTGATGCTCCATAGACAGCTGCTGCCAGACCAGCAGGGCCAGCACCCACTATGATTAGATCATAAAAGGGCATCTGAGCGCGTGTCTTTAAACCAATTTTCTCAGCAATTTGCGCATTTGTTGGCTCAATGATATGAGAACCATCTTGAAACAGCAAAATCGGTAAATGAGGTGTAGTAGTAGTATTATCTTTAGATCTAACGTAGTCGACTAGGCGCCGTGCTTCTTGATCTGACTCTGCATCTAGCCATTGATATGGAACGCCATTTCGCGCTAAAAAATCCTTAGTTTCATGCGATTTGGGCGACCAAAATAATCCAATAAGACGAATCCCTTCAAACGGAGGTCTGAATGAAGCAGTCCAGTCATCAAGCAAATCATCAGTGATAGGGAATAAATTCTGTTCAGGAGGATCCCATGGTTTCATTAGGTAAAAATCAATCTTTGCCTTATTAATGGATCTTATAGCAGCATCTGTGTCTGCGTAAGCCGTAAGCAAAACACGTTTAGCATCAGGAAATATAATCATAGCTTGTTCTAAGAATTCTACACCTGTCATTTGCGGCATCCTTTGATCTACTAGGAGTAATGCAGGCGGCTCATTTCGAAGTTTCAATTGCTTTAGTATTTCTAAAGCAGTTAGACCAGAATCAGCTCGAAGTACTCGAAACCGATTACCGTATTTGCTACGCAAGTCACGCTCAACAGATCTCAAAACTTGCGGGTCATCATCAACCGTCAGAATTACAGGTTTCATATCAATGTAGTAATAATAATAACTGCTTTACACTTATGTGCTGACTGTTTTTTTACTCCATTACAAAAACAATAAAATGCAAAGCCATTGCATATGCACTTTAGCTTGAAGCTGCATCGGCCTTTTCAAGTACCAAATAATATTGTTGTTGCTGCTGTTGCCATCATTGTCATTGTTGACTTCATGACACTATTGCAATCCTGAGACAAAGGTCTTATCAAGATAACACCACTCCCAATCCTCACCAGGTTGAAAAGACCTTATGATGGGATGATTAGTAGCTTTAAAATGCTTTGTTCCATGTTTGTTGATAGAAGAATCGCAGCATCCTACATGACCACAACTCAAACATAATCGTAAATGTACCCATGTTGAACCCATCTTTTCGCATTCTTCACAGCCCTTTGTCCTAGGTTGAATTTCCTGATTTACCTCATTAAGATGTATGCACGCTTTATTGTCACTCATATACTACATTTATCCTCCTTATTATCATTGTAATTTGACATGTTATACAGAGTATTATTTAACATTCCTATATAAAAATAAGTACCCAAAGTACAGTTAGCCATATTTAGAAAGTATATCATATCTTAATTTAACTAGAGATGGTGCTAGCCTTTGTGTATATTTTGAATTCCACGCAGAATCTTATCAAGAGACACCTATGAAGTAAACAATACATATGGAAGACTATATACTGGTATAATAAGAAATACATGCTAATTCTGCTAATTCCTATCCCATCAAAGTTTGGGTATAAAAATTATATCTTCGTTTGTAGATATTACAAGGTATGTCTTTTTTCTCACGTGTTTCCAAGGATTCCATCCTAATTTGCAATCATAATAGCCATTTTGCTAGATTTATGTCAATTCCATTCACATTGCTGATATGATCATATGCACATTTGGAAAGCGCTGATTATAGATGGGACACTTTCTTCTGGCTCATTATTTAAAACCGCATAGCAAAATAAGAAAGATAGGTTGTGCAATAAGAATTATTGTGCTGGTTATTAATATCAGACATCATGTGCCATATTATTCGATACTGAAGTTACTTTCCATTTACTTCAAAAGTATATGTCTCTCCATGATGCAGAAAGTGGATACGATCTTCAAGCCCTGCCTTCTTAACTTCTAGTTTGAAATCTTCAAGTGATGACTTGAATACATCGTAATCATTGTAGTGAATAGGAATAGCTTTCCTTGGATTAATTATATTAAACATCTCAAGTCCCTCCTTAGCATCCATTGTAACCATGATACCCATAACTCTAGTTCCACCAAGATGTAATAATGCTAGGTTAATGTCAGGACAGCGTTTAGGAATTTCTTTGATCTCATCAAAGACTAATGTATCGCCTGTAATATACAGCCTAAGTAGATGACTACTGCGATCTTTTTCTTTGATCTTAAAGTCGAGAATACTTCCCATAACTTGGGGAAGAAACATTGCAACTGGAAGTGGACCATGTCGTCCTGGAGTTGCTGTGATCTGAAGCCGTACATCGCCTTTAACAAACGAAATGCTTTCCCACTTCTTTAACTGCTGAGGGTTGGTAAACCCTCTTAGACTCAATTCTTCTGCAGCATGGGGAGTAGTAACAATAGGAAATGATTTGTCCAATTCACGTACTGCAACCTGATCAAAGTGATCTCCATGAAAATGTGAGAGAATAACAAGATCCAAGGGGGGTAATTGCTCAATGTTTATAGCTGGATTTGTCAGCCGTCTAGTGTACAATCCAAATCCGAGATTGACTTTTTCATGCATATGAATGAAGGTCGGATCGGTTAGGATTGTAAATCCTGCATAGCGAATAAGCATTGTTGCATTTCCGATAAAGAATATTGATCCTGTATTTAGTTGTCCAGAAGATGCATCGATGGAGGAGGATGCTGTTGAAAGTATAATTTCTTTTGTTGTTCTATACATGATTGCTCCCAAAATAACTTCCATCCTATAGATATTATTAATTGTAGAAGAATCTGTTGATGGTTATGTTCACTCCAAACTGGCTAATAATAGAATTATGAAGAATGCAAGACAATGACAAAAGTTAAAGTTGAATAGTAGCTTATTATTATTCTTAAAATTAATCAATCTACATTATAGTAAAATAGCAGCTTTATTATATACAGAATAAGTCATGATTAAAAAGACACTAGATCAAGGAACAAAAGAGGCTTCATACCCTTGGGTTGTTAAAGATTACCAGGAACAAATAATTCAGACATATAGAAATGTTGTAAATAACTACTTAGAATCACAAAAACA
>DASQYF010000453.1:0-2395 GCA_035639375.1 Nitrososphaeraceae archaeon | reverse complement strand
ACTATACGCTCCTGTTAACTTCTATTAAGAAAAGATTTAACATATGTAATTCACTAATTTTTATATTGCAGCGGAAGGAAAAAAAAGGACGCATTAACAATAGTCTGTTTTCTGGACGTATAAAAGGAATAGGTATTATTTCCACAATCTTAATAATCGTAATCTCATATGGTTTGTTCTTTTATCTACAAAATGTTACGGAAGAAAATGTTAAGAATAGCCTATTTGTACAGCAGAGAGATCGTCAGATAGAATCTACACAAGCTATGGGGCAACATATTAGCTCTGATCTTCACTGGATTATGTCTATTCTTCAAGGATTATCAGACTCTACTTATTTGCAGCGAGGCGAATTATATGGTGATAGAGTTGAAAAGTTAATGAGTGAGAGATTTGATCAAATCAATACTATTACTAAAGTTGATGGACTTTTCCTTGCTGATAAAGACGATATAATAACGTATAACAAAGTAGCAGAAGGACAAAGAAGCTTCGTAAATATAGATATTTCATTTAGAGATTATGTACAACAGACAAGAAATACCTTAAGGAGTGTATTTTCAAACGGTTTTGAAGGAATTGACGGTGTCTACAGGATTGCATTGACCTTTCCGATAATAAATAGAGAAAATGGTCAATATATTGGGATGGTAGGCGTTGAAATACCTACAGTAGATTTCTTCGCACGTTATGCGAATGTTTACGATGTCAATTCAAAGTTCTTGGTAGCTTATGATAGTAATGCGAATTACATAGCTACTCCTAGAACGCAATTTCTAGGAAAGAGCTTTTTTGATAATGAGGTTCAGAAATTCTTTAATTATAGTGATATTCAAAATGAGTATTATCGCAAAGTTTTTGCAGGCCAATTATTAGGAGGTTATGCAGTATATGATTTTGGAAGCGGTGAAAGATTGAATACAGGATATACGATGTTTCTACAAGGAGAACCTACATACTTTGTCTTTATAATCACACCTACTTCAATGATCTATTCGCATATCAATGAGGTTCTCTTCACAGAAAGATTAAAGATGTTTTCATTAATTGCTGGTACTACTGCTGCAGTTCTAGTGTTGATAATATTGCTTATAAAATGGAATAATATACTCAATAAGGAGATAAAGAAAAGAACAGAACAATTGGAAGAGACAAACAAGCAACTTTCATTATCAAACCAACAGCTTGCTTTAGCAAATGAACAACTACAAGTTCATGATAAGATGCAGAAAGAGTTTATCAATATAGCAAGTCATGAGATGAAGACACCCACTCAAGCTATTCTAGGATATTCTGATTTATTACAAACACATCCTGAAAAACAAGAGGAAATAATACAGAGACTAAAAAGAAATGCTGTTAGACTTCAAAGACTTACTAATGATATATTGGATGTGACAAGAATTGAGAGCCAAACACTAAAACTAAGCAAACAACAATTTAATTTGAATCAATTAATATCAGACATCGTAGAAGAATATAGAAACCAAATTAGCAATGCTAATGTACGAATAATACATAAATCTGAAAAGACAACTGATGATGATAATATTCCTATTTTTGTAGAGGCAGATAAATTCAGATTGACCCAAGTCATTTCCAATCTTTTAGATAATGCTATTAAATTTACCAAAGAGGGTACAATATCTATTACTTCTAAAAAGAAAATGAAAGAAGAAAATGGTGATAGCCAACAAGAAGAAGAAGCTGTTATTGTCATAGAAGATACTGGTACTGGAATATCTCCAGAAATTCTACCAAGGCTGTTTTCAAAATTTGCTACAGAATCCCACACTGGGGGCACTGGACTGGGACTATTTATATCAAAAAACATTATAGAAGCACATGGTGGAAAGATTAAAGGTGAAAACTATGCTTATGATATGAAAAGAGGAGCCAGATTTACATTTAGCATACCATTAAGCAACCATAATAATAGACAACAAGAAAAATTGCCGACGATAAAACATACCAATAATAGCAATGAATAAAAAATCTTGCATAGACCTAATATTCTTACATTAGCGATGAAGAAGCAAGGCTTCAAAGGATGCGTTCTAGTGGTGTATGACTACATTACTATGTTATCATGTGAATTTAGTTTTTATTTTGTTATCTAACCAAATAATCCCTCTATACAACCATCTTTACTGGCAAAACATCTTACTTTTACACTAGAAAGCATCTTTTATATTCATTTAATAGTATCATGAGATATTAAACAAGTTTTGATGCTATGTGTTTGTTTATATGAGCCAAGATATACAAACGATTATTGTGATAAATTTTTCCCACTGAAATATAGATGCTTTTTACCTATCTTTTATGCCAAAGCATAATTGTTGGAAATGTAAAATTTAATCTAGTTTTTTTCTTGCTGTATCTATGTAGTATT
>DASQYF010000452.1:0-2603 GCA_035639375.1 Nitrososphaeraceae archaeon | reverse complement strand
ATACAGGACTCAAAAATTGTAATAAGAGAACAAGGGGACTATATAGAGGCTGATGAACTATTTGGGAACAGATTTTCCTATATAATGAGAGACTATTGGTTGCGGACCATCTTTGAGAAGTACTCGGATTCTATCTTCCATAACCTGAACGTTCTTTGTAACGCGTTCATGCTGACGCATGTGGTCAGTCCATGTATCCGCAATTCTGATTTCGATATAGTGACCAATATCTGATGTGTCTTGGAATAATTCCCAATAGACCATTCCCTCGCTCTTAAGAATACGTCCTAACTCACGTACACTCTGCTCGAACTCAACAGATAATTTAGGATCAATTTTATAATCGATTGTTATTAGGGCTTGACTGTCGCTTTGTGGAGGATTAACTGAGAGCTCAGGAGGAAGCGACCAGTGCTCACTTGCTGGTGTAAAATCAAGGTCATCCAACAAAGTAGTGCTGTAACGCTTCCTAGCAATAATAGTTGCACCTAAGGCTAACGAAGCTACTGACAGCGTGATTGGGATGCCAACTGTGTTAGCTATTGTACCCCAAATTACACTTCCAACTGCCAAGCCACCATTTAGTATAAGCAGATAAACTGCTAATACTCTGGCCCCAATCCACTTTGGCGCAGATTTTATTCCAATGGTATAAAATTTTGATAATATCGTGATGTAAGCTACTCCTCCTAACCCCATGACTATACAAAGAATAGCAAAATCTCGTAGGTATCCCATTATGAATATTACCGTCGCAAGTAACCCTATGGAACCTGTAATAAGAGATTCAACTGAAACCTTAGGTCGCAATTTTGGCAAAATTACAATTCCACCAATTATTGCACCCATACCAAAAGATCCTAACAGCAGTCCAAAACCTGCGGAATCAAGTCTTAATTCGTGTTTAGCTAAGAGTGGCAAGAGAGATAATAATGCACTACTACATAATGTGAACAATCCTGCACGGACTATTAATACATGCGCTGCTTGAGAATAGCGTACATAACGTATCTGAGCTCGAATAGCTCGGATTATATTCTCTGGGGGCAGAGAGCTTTGTTGGTTGACATGAGACTTTCTTGGTAATCTACTTAGGACTATAATCATACCAATAAATGAAGCTGAATTAAGAAAAAATACAGCCCAAGGTGCAATTGCTGCTACAATAAGACCACCAACGGCAGGGCCAACGACACGACCTATGTTACCAGCAACAGCACTAAGAGTGAGAGCAGCAGGTAGTTCTGATCTTGATACTAGTCCACTCATAGTAGGAATGATGGGAGTCCTAATCATAGTTGTACCTGCTCCTAGCGCAAAAGTAAGTATCAACAATACCATTGGGGTAGTCACACCAACAAGAGTGAGCATCCCTAATATCGTAGATATTGTAAACATGTATGCACAACTAATAAGGAGTATACTACGCCGGTCAAAAATATCAGACAATGTGCCAGATGGTAATGCAAAGAGAAAAATTGGTAGAGTAGTCGCTGTTGTTATAAGAGAAACGAATAAAGGATTTGGAACAAGAGAAGTCATCAACCACGACGCGCCGACATCATACATAGCTGCACCAATATATGAAAAGAGAGCAGCAATCCAAAAAGTCCTATACAGACTAGATCTAAAAGGACTCAAACCGGATGCTGAAATATTTTCTTCTTTGTGTAGTTGTCCTTTTCTTTCAACCATAGGAAGTAAGTAAGCAACACTTAGTCATACATTTTTCTATAAAGTCTAAAGCATTGTCAAGGATACAAGGAATTGGATGTAACTATTACTATACTAAAATAGTGCTCCAATCAAATTTTTATGATTGAAACATTATTTTTAAATCTATAGTACCTTAAGCGGTTGTTACTTTATCATTATCTACTCCCTATTCTGTCTGCGTTATTATCATTACTATAATTAGTATGGAGCTTGGCATTGAGTACCACTGACTTTTCAGCATAGAAATGGTCTTCTTTTACTGGTACCAATTTGGGAGTAACTAGTTTTGTAATGGTAAATGTGTCTTTCACTGATCCTATATCTTCATTAGCATAGAATGTACCTATAAGCTTTGTTCCATTAGATGATATATCTACATTGAAAAATCCATAGCCTTTGTATTGTGTAGCTATAAAATCAGCTTTGTTTTTAAAACCATAAAGGCTCTCTCCACCAGTACCTGCTGTTATATATATTTCTCCCGTTGGATTGTTGTATGTATTTGTATTGGTAGGTATTATAGTTGGTTTAAATGAAATATCATTATTATTAAAATTACTAATTTTGTTATTATTATTATTGTATGTTATTGGATATGATCTTTGATAATTGTGGTTGTGTCCTTGTAAGACTAGATCTACTCCATATAAATCAAACAATGGATGATAAGTCTCTCTAAGTAAAAGATCTGAAGAATGTTCGCTTGGTGAAGTATACATTGGATGGTGGAAATATACTATAATCCATTTTATATCAGGATTTTGTGAGGTACTTATCAGATCATTTCTTACAAAAGAGTATTGTGGAGAGTTAATAGTATAAGGAAGCATAGAATCCATTGCTATAAAATGCACGTTATGATAGTCAAATGAATAGTATGTATTTGA
>DASQYF010000451.1:0-2301 GCA_035639375.1 Nitrososphaeraceae archaeon | reverse complement strand
GTGCTGAACATTATGAAATTCTCAGTTGGAGAAGATGAAATAGTAAAATGTCTGATTGGGCCTCTGGGATCATTATAGACTCCACCTATATCAAAAAAGGCAAATTGCCCTGCAGTATAATCTAATAGTTTTTTGTCTTCTACTTGATGATCATTTTGCTTACTAAACTTAAACGACATTACATCAGTACCCTCAACTTTATCTTTTTCTAACAGTATTAGCTCAATCTGAGAGGAAGATTTACTTTTACTTCTCTTAATTAATATGTTACTGCCATCTACTTTTACTTCATAGGCTGGTTCTGGTTCACTTGCAGGAGGATTTGTCACCTCTCCTGTCCTTACATCAAATTTAGAGCCATGCCAGGGACATTCAATTTCATAACCTTCAAGAGTTCCATCGGCTAAAGGACCACCTTCATGTGTGCAAATACTGCCAATCGCATAATACTTTCCCCCAATATTTACTACACAGATATTTTCGCCATCAACTTGCACTTCTTTCATATGTGAAGGTTGAATATCCTTTGTATCAGCAACTGTAGCAAATTCCTCACTCAATACGAAGACTATTTTCATTATAGAATCCAAACTCTATATGCCTTTCCATTTAAATTTCACATATTAGGAAATAATATATTTCTGATAACTGTAGATGATATTCTCCTTGAATTTGAGCCATGAGATCGAATATCTTATGAAAAACCTGCGTTCTTCATCAGGATTAAATGCATCAATGTTGAATGCATTAGTTCTATATTTGAGTTTTCTATGTATATAGATTGGTTAACATCATTACGAGAACTGTGATTAAAATTAGACAAAAAAAATTAAGTCAGTAACAATAACTGGTTGACGAAACAACGATCAACTTTTGGAAGAAAATCATAGTAGTTGAATAATTTCATGTATCTAAAGACTATAATACTATTTGTAGTCAGATACCGTTAGTCCGATAATTCAATAACTATATTTGTCTTCCAATATACTATGCGGTTCTTACATCACGTTAAGTAATTTTTAAATTAGGTTACTCTGCAGGTAGCTGATCTTCCTGACTATGATCTATTTTCCACATTATCATTACATTCATAATCAACATTCCATGTGCATACAATCAAGAGGATATCTACAGGAGAGAAGATCCAGAAATTTTCATAATAGTAAAGGCGATATTGCTAATTGATCTAATAATAACAACAATAGGAGGTCTGTTGCAATATCCATCAATGAATATTGTTGCGTCCCTATCAAAGTAGAGGATGATCCATTCACTTTTAGCCAATCTATCTATTCTATGTAATTAAGCAATTGTCTATGAAGTAGAGGTATAAATAATGATTTGGGGCTATTCTTTGATTGTTAATTTTTATCGAATATGTGTAATAACATAGTCAGGAGGATTCGGGGGAAATTTAGATTAGAGTAAGTGTATAGATATATTCTGGTAAAAGCTGAAACAGCTTGAGACTTTTCTACTTATATTCTAAATAAAACTTTAGTTTTCATAAAAGAAAGAATAGGGATTGTGGCAGTAAGAACTGCTGATTTTTTTATTCGACGCCGATGTTTATTTCGCCGTAGTTACTACAGTATGCAGAGCCACTGCATCGGTTACTCTGATCTTGATCGACATCGAAATCTGTATCCTGTGCACTTGCTTGTTGTACTGTGGTAGGTAATACAGCTAGTCCTGCTGACAACATTGCTACAGCTCCTAAGATTCCAACCATTAGTAAAGTTGAGTTTTTCATATTAATCTTCTTTGAAGATATATTGGTATAAGTACTTTAAAAAAGATAATTCTGAATTATATGTTAGCTATTTTTACTATAATATTATTATACAATTATTACCTAATAAGTAATATGTCCTTAACCAGAAATATTGACTGTCATTTAATGCTAATAAATATTTCGCTGCACTTATAGGGAGTTCAAAGTAGAGTCAACTAACTTTTATTTCGCAGAACCCGTTAACTAAACGCATTGTTATACTACTCAGTATAGAGCGAGCATTGCGGATATACTGTTGAAAAACAAAGAATATCATTCTTAGATGCAAGTATAAGATCTGGAGGCAATTTCACTAATATAACTGATAGCGTCATACTTAATAACATCTCAAATTATTAAATTATGTGTCTGTAAATCCATCTGAAGAAGGTAACTCCAATTCCGACAGGAAAATCTCACGTCGCGATTTTTTAAAGTTTATCGGTGCTACTGGTGCTGTATTCACTTTATCTTCGTTAGCACCTTCGGCCAAAGCCTTTGCTTCTAGAGCAAATACGACATATACC
>DASQYF010000450.1:0-10154 GCA_035639375.1 Nitrososphaeraceae archaeon | reverse complement strand
ATTAGGACCGTAGCAAAAGGTTGATGACATTATATTTAAACCTACCAGTATAGATATAATCCGATAGCATGGGCAAGATTACTCGAAGCTAAGCTATAACAAATTAGTATAAGACGAATTTAGTTCTTTTATAGAGTATATTTATAGTATATAATTCAACAGTTAGTCTTAGCGTTTTGTCAATATTGACCAGAGGCATTATGCTTCCTTAATGGTAATATGAATGTACGAACACTGCACGACGACTGTATATGTTGGCTCCTGCAATAGATGAGAGTCTAATGTCGTCAACTCATTTAAATGGATTCTAACTGGTAAAGTGACAGTTTGATAAGAATCAACTCGTTGCTTTGTATAACGGCCGCTTCCAGATCCACGTCACTTTAATTTCAATTTTAAGAAAATATATAATTCTATAAAAATATGTCAGGTAGAAAAATGAAGGATTGCATAGCATTCGGTTGTAAAGTATATCAAACAGAAATCATTTTTTATAACTATCCTCTATTCTAATAAACTATTATATTCAAGCTAAAGAAAATATTGAGTTAATATTCTTAGAGGTTACTATACTTTCTTAAATTATAACTCAACTATTCTGAATTGTTATGTTTCTATAAATCAGTAACGTTTTTCTTAACTATATTAATAGATTTAGTTCTATAGGCTCATTATTAGTATGATTTAATATTTTGAAGGGTCGCCAAAAAATTGTGGTGTATGGACATTAGTTTATGTCCATGGACAATGTCCATCTTATACACTCACTAAATATCGGTACGATATATAACTTCACATTTCGATGTCGAATTTCATCATATTGTATGCATGCCATTCAGATATAAGCGACTTTAGTACGTAAAGGCATAGTGTCCTGGCATGTACGGCTGTTCAAGTCATTATGAATATATGTGTGTTCAATATCTACTCATGTATCTCTCGTGTTCATATAATAGCTTGTATGTACGGGCTATTATTGTTAAAGATATTATAGGCTCTTAAGAGAGCTATTATAACTTAATCTAACTTAAATTACTATAGTTTATCTCTATCAATCAAGTCTATAGTGATTACTATAAAGACCATATACTATACAGCTAGATACATACTCTGACTATAGAGAATATTAATAAGATAAATTCAGTTAAGCTAACAGAGCTCTTTAAAGGTACTGAAGGTACTAAAGACACTTAAAGTACTAGGTGTCTCATTAATTCTTAAACAAAGAAAAAAGGATAGGCTCCTGGAAGATTGAAGGTAACATCTTCCTGTGAAGAAGCAATCGGTATAGTAGATCGTTTGCGACATATTCCCATGATGGCGATATCAAATTTCTCCTAAAGGTGGAAGATGCATATCAAAATCTACTAATAAAGAAAACAACGAAAAAGTCAATGGGTTTCTCGTAGTAGAAGATATTCAAGCAGACAAAGATTCTAGTAAGATTGAAATTCCAGAAATGGTGAGAGTTAGAGTCGTCGGACCACGAGTGACAGATGAAGGCGGTCGACTATGAAATGAGATAATCAGCATGGAGGATAGATGCTTTATAATAGAAGAGAATTCTACTATTGAGTGAATCTCTTATCAATAAAAAAGCAGGATATTGTAGATATTGTTATTTGTAGTCTGTTTTTAATTATCAATCACTTTTTAACCATCGTCTTTTCCTCTTCTAGATTAAATGAATAAAACGATAATGTCAAGATCATATACTAGTAATGTATTCGCATATTTATCGTTCAAAAATGAGATACCTCCTGAGTTTGTCATTTTAAATAGCAATTGCTATATATTATCCGATAATAATATACTGACAGAGAATAGACACACATATGCCAATAATCGCTATGATGATAATACCGCAATTGGCATGTATAGTAATAAGGGAATTATTACGATGTTTTATCAATCATTTGTTCCAGGAAGAAGCTATTAACAGCAGTAACTCGCTTCGAGATGATTTTTATGCAAGATCTTATTAGTGAAAATTTATTTTTATCTATTATAATTCCCACATATAATGATGCTGAAAATATTTTAAAACTAATAGATGCAATAAGGTACCATTTACCTACTGATATTTCTGCTGAGATAATAATAGTTGACGATAATTCCCCTGATGGAACGGGCATATTAGTTGAAAGGTACATAAAAAGGATTACAAATGAAACTTTTAATGATACAAAAACAGAAAATCAAAAAAATAATTATAAAAAATGCTTAGTCAAACTCATTCATAGACAGAAGAGGGATCGCTTGATTCATACGATATTGCATGGAGTAAGATTTGCTAGCGGACAGAATATTCTAATAATGAACGCGGATTTTTCACATCCTCCTGAAATAATACCTAAAATAATAAATGAATTGAATCAAGACCCAAATTCCATAGTCGTAGCTTCACGGTATATAAAAGGAGCATCAATAGTAGGATGGCCTTTTAAAAGATTAATACTTAATATGGGTGCCATACGAATAGCAAGACATAGTTTAAATTTACGAAATATTAAAGATCCTATGTCTGGTTTCTTTGCACTCCCCCACCATGTGTTAAAAAATATTGAATTTGATACACAGAATTTTAAAATCTTATTAGAGATTCTAGTCAAGGACAAAAATCTAAAAGTAAAAGAAATACCTTATACTTTTAACGATCGCGATTCTGGAAAAAGAAAAGTTGATTCCAAGGTCATATTTGATTATACCAAAGCAATTTGGCAACTTTACAGGTATGGACGAAATTCTAGTAAAGCAATACAGAATAAACAAGAGCGCAGAGGACTAGTACTATTCTTATCTAAGGCTGCGAGATTTTTCACAGTCGGTGCTAGTGGTTTATTAATAAATTACTTTATATCGTCACTTCTGACTGGCGGTACTATAGCAAGCTTATGGTATGTACATGCTACATTGATAGGGATTATTTTTTCAATAACTTCAAACTTTTTATTAAACAAGTCATGGACATTTGAAGACAGAAATTTCTCACTTTACCATACATTAAAGCAATATGGATTATTTGTAACTTTTAGTTCTATGGGAGCAGCAATCCAGTTATTGCTAGTTTATCTTCTAGTAGAATCAGGACTTAGCTATACTCCGTCTTTAATAATAGCAGTTGCTACTGCATCAATCAGTAATTTTATTCTCAACAAAAAATGGACCTTTCATGAGAAAATCTGGAAATAGCATATATACTACTGGTATGGCATTGTGGATGACGATATGATATCTATTATAGAAGAAGGAAAGACACCGTATTTCTTCTTACTTTCTAGTAAAATACAACGATTATACCTTTATCAATTCCTAGAATTAGCCATATATCATAAAATATCCTCATTGAAGTGCTATTGGGGTCTATACCACTGAAAGCTTTTGAACACTTGGATAGAGTTAGATTTAGGATGTGCTTGGAATGGCTATAAGATAGTTTCTTATATTTGGTAACGTAATCATACAAACATATCTCAAAAAATAATTATGATAATTGCTGGAGAAATTATATTACATTATCTTTATTTGTATGTCCTTGTTAGGATGGAACTTCGTTCTACGATGATCTCAAATACATTTGGTCCTGGATATGTAACTGCTCTGCTCTGATACAAGTCACATTTTTTTTGTGATTTGTCAACTTTCAAATAAAAACGCATTTTTTTTGATACGTATATATAGACAAATGTAACGGTCTACCTTTAGTGAAACTCGGAACACCACTTCTAATAATTCTAGTTACAATTTTAGCTTTGAATTATGTACCAAGTCGTCAATCTGCTGCACCAGGATATGAAAAAACTGGAATGCCAACTATCATCAAGGATAATAATCTAAAAGCAGAGTTAGTTTCTGAAGGACTTCAATTACCTACTTCTATGGCATTTGTAGGACCAAATGACATATTGGTTTTAGGAAAAGACAATGGCATAATACAGAGGATTGTAAATGGCAATCTATTACCTGAACCGGTACTCGATGTCAACGTTGCCAACAAAAATGAAAGAGGTATGCTAGGAATTGCTGTTGCAAAGAATCTGACTGGACCCACTATTAACACCTATGTTTTTGTGTACTTTACAGAATCAACAGCAGATGGTAATGATGATTGTCCTAGTCCGGGTCATTGTAACCCAGGTAGTGAGCCTCTTGGTAATCGCCTTTACAGATATGAATTAGTAAATAACAAACTGATAAATCCTAAACTACTTTTAGACCTACCTGCTACCCCAGGTCCTGGTCACAATGGTGGTGCAATCAGAATAGGTCCTGACAATAACATATATGTTCCAATTGGTGAGCTTAGAAACTCTGGGCTTCAAAAAGGAATTTCTTCAGCTGATGGAAGAGGGGGAGTTCTCAGAGTTACACAGAATGGCGAAGCAGTAGGAGCAGGAATCCTTGGCAATACATATCCTTTAAACTTGTACTATGCATATGGAATGCGAAATAGTTTTGGTATCGATTTTGATCCTGTAACAGGAAAGCTATGGGATACAGAAAATGGACCAGATAAAGGTGATGAAATTAACCTTGTTGAACCTGGATTTAACAGCGGATGGGCTACGGTGGCTGGAATGTGGGCTAGAAAAGGAGATACATCATCAGATTCCTCAAACATTGTACCAAATCCAACTAACTTATTAGATTTTGGTGGGAAAGCAAAATATAGTCCTCCTGAATTCTCATGGTTTCATGTAGTAGGCCCTACTGGTATCAAATTCCTTAATTCAGATAAATTAGGAACACAATATCAAAATGATCTATTCGTAGGTGATTTTCATAATGGAAATCTTTACCATTTTAAGCTTAATAAAGATAGAACCGGATTGGCTCTTGATGGCCCACTTGCTGATACTATAGCAAATGATGATACAGAACTATCCACAGCAATATTTGGAAATGAGTTTGGTTCAATCACTGATCTTGAAGTTGGACCGGATGGATATCTTTATGTTGTTTCAATTGGACTTGGAGCAATATATAGAATAGTTCCTGTAGGCAATCTCCAATGACAGAGTAATTGAACCATCAGATGGTAAAAACTGCATTGAGAAATTAATTGCAATAACTTAATCAATTGTTTTTGTCTTTTCTTCTTTGATTCATTTGTATTATGTACAATGCACTCCAACAATCAGATGATTTATTTTTATAGTATTGTATCAACTTAGTTATTTTTTATCATACTAAACTGGTCCATTGTAGTTCCATTATTGTTATTAGCATAAATTAGTCTATAAATATTCTTCCGTTGTTTATTAAGTCCATTCGTTATATCTATACTTATGATCTCAATCAGCTATATTGTTTAAGTAGTATAGTTATTGCATTTCTCATAAATTCCTCTATTGATTCTCTTTTAATGTATCTATGAACTTCGTTCCGAATTAGAACTATCTTGTAACTATTTTTCCTTATTTAAATAACACGGTTACTGGAAGCTGATAGCATGACAATGATAATAAAATCTATTTGATAGTACTAAATTTCAACTATGAACTCTATCTCGACTGAGCTATCTAAAGGTAGGCTGCTCGCACCGATCGCTGACCTAGAATGTCTACCCTTTTCAGCAAAAATCTGTACGATGAAGTCCGATGCGCCGTTAATGACCTGAGGATGATTCCTAAAAGAATCATCGCAGTTAACAAAGCCTGTGACTTTAACAAATCTCCTTATTTTATCAAGACTACCAAGAGTATATTTAAGCTGTGCAAGAGCATTTATTGTACAAAGTCGGGCAGCCTCTTGACCTTCTTCTAGTGATATGTCTTTACCTACTTTTCCTTTAAATTTGACATGTATAGGATGTGAGTCAGGATCCACAGGGATTTGGCCAGAAACAAAGACAAGATTTCCTGTTGTTACAACCTGAACATAAGAACCTGCAGATCGTGGAGCGTCAGGTAATTTTATTCCTAACGAGAGAATTTTCTCTTCTATCATTGACATTTAAAAATAGTATTAGTGGGTAAATATTATTATTATTATTATTGTTATTATTGTTATTTTGTTAATCTATACATAAAGAATTTGATGAGTACAGATAACAAAGGGGTCCGTATACTATAGTAACAACTGTTCCCACCCTTATCACCTTGCTGTCCTCGTATTCCAGGAATCAGATTCGGAATTTAATCTGCAGATTCAAACAATGAACTAAGCTTACCTATTTGAAGAGATGTAGTCTCTTATTATTACCAACTCCATGCAAGTATATGATTTAGAATTAATTTGGAGGCACTTTCTATATAAGCCTTAATATCTCCTAATTTGATATAATATTGATATAGAATTACTTTTACTATAAGAATCTACAATAATTTCTAATAATAATAATAATGGATGCTAATTCGTGCTATATCGTCTAGACACAGATATTTTTCCGTCATTATCTAAATCTATTAACATTTTATCTGCAACTAAAATATTATTTCATTTGAATAAAGGCTCATTAATCTCATTTACTAACTTTTGATCTTTTTTCAACATCCATTAATTATGAAGCCAATTGTTGTTGAATAATCCTGTTGCCAATGAATAAGCAGTAAGCATATTAGATTCTGACATATGGTACTCTTAATCTCTTGAGTTTATGACGACTTTCTTTCGTAATCTTCAATGCGAAGATGACTTACAGGTTGAGAACTATAGATAAATCTCATTTACTCTTCCTAATTAGATCCTGTTTCATCTGTTTGAATTCTTCTTCTGTTACTACTCCTTCTTCTTTTAACTTTGCAAGTTTCCTTAATTCATCTGCAATTGATATTGATTGGTTGGATGGTACAGTATACTCCTTTGATTCAAGTAATTCGGAAGATTTTTGTTTTTTTGAAGGTGCTGTTTTAGCGTGATTATCTTGCATTCCTGAACGAATTATTTCCAACAAATCTTCTGCCTTATCCTTTGGAATAGCTTCAATTATGCCGCCTTGATCATTATCTTCACCATCAAGTATACTGTCCATCATTCCAAGTCTAGTTGAGCTCATTAATGCTGGGGCTTTGAATCTAATTGTAGATGAGAGTAATCCTTTTTCCAGTTTTATGCTTGTAATTATATCATATGGAATATCTATTACATTTTCTTTTATTCCAAGCATATATGGATCTCTAATAATGATTCTTCTGTCTGTCGCATAGATGATATTTGGTGTGAAATGTGAACCTCCCGGTTTTAGCCTTGATTGTCTTGCAACAAGTAGTACTCTTTCATCTGGATTTAGCATTTCAGTTATTTTATTAATTTCTTCTGAATCACTTCCTCTTCCATTTATAAGGGGATGTTTAATAGGAGGGTTTTCTTCTTTGTCGTCGCCAAATCCAAAAGGCATATTATAAACTCTAGCTTTATAAAGTCCTATTTAAGAGATATCTTATTTTGAAATTTAGGACATAGCGTTATCAGAAATGCATTTGCTGCTTATATCAGTTTATGTCAAATAATATCCAATTGTCTAAATTACTTTTTTGTTTCACTTTGTGTTTTGAAACTTTATCAATTAATCAACTACTCATTTTTTACTGCTGAATATCAAAGCTATAAAGAGTAATTCAGTAATAGAGTTGGATTCGCCTTTATGGTTAAATGCTTTACTGTTCTCTCTTGCATATTCTGTTCTGCATATACCTCTTACAGTGAGTTTCGTTTCTTTCTATTGCGATGATAATTCTAATAGCTTTCTTGTTTGTTCAATACCATATACAGGTAGACTTTTTGAATCAAGAAGGCCTATTTGAGTCAAGAGTGATGCTTGATCCCAATAGATATGTTCATGGGCTATCTTATTATCATCACGATCAAACTTCATGATCACTACATGTGGTAGCTCTACATGCTTACCTGTTGGTGGTATTCCAGGAAGCATAACTTTAATTTCTCTATCATGTGTAAAACTTAGAATAAGCTCATCTACGACTTGATCTTTACCTACGGTACGAGAGACATGTACAATCTTTGTATCAGCAGGCATTTTACCAACAAAATCATTCTTGTAGAAACTATAGACTCCATCATAGCCTATTCCTCCAGTTAATGTTGGTACATGATGTACATATGGCTCTTTAACCATTGTCTTCATTGTTGCATCTACATCATGATCTTCGAATTCACACTTTATATGTTTGTCAAATATTGCTCCTAAGTCAGGATGATCCAGTCTATTGTCTTGCTTTGGATTATTGCTGATAATATCATCATCATTTGATGCCATCAATCTTCTTATCACTATCTATAAAGGGAGTTCCTTATCTCCTTTTTTTGATAAACATAGCAAAATTACAGAAAAGGCAAATTCCAAATAAAAAGAAGTGAAAGCACATAATAAAGCTGTGAGATCCTTATAGTCAACAATTATTGGAATACATTGTGTATATTGTTCTACTGATGGCTGATGGTAATATTGATATTGATAACTAATCATTCTTTTATTTTTTATGCGTTTTGTATTCAAAGACCAGATAGATTATTCTAACACTGACAGATTGCTTTCTTGCTCATTTTTATTTAAAGAATCATGGCCAAATCATTAGTAATTTGTGTCAGTCAGGGTATTCATAGTACAGCTTCTATCTAAAATTGAGAAAACTCTCGAATCATCTGTATTGGCAATTAGTATTACTTTTCCTTTTGCTTCTACATGTTTCATTATTAAGTAGAAATTTCATTTGTTTTGATAACCCTGTAAAAAATCTTTCAATAATGATATTGCAATTAACTTATAGATCGAAGATAACTATTTAACATGTAAAATTTTTTATATGATTGATCTGCGTTTGAATAAGATGTTATTCAGATTTCTACAGATCTTTGAATGTTGTCGTTTATCTGATAATACCGAAATGCGTTAGCTTTATGTTTTAGCATAAGTATTTAGCTGCAGTAATGGTTAACACATTTTTTTCTGAAAAGGAAATAGGGTATCTTAAGTCGCAGCGTCTCATAAGAATAGCAACAGCCTCAGTAGCACAAAAAGAAGAAGAGAATGGCTCCATACAGCCAGATGTTGTACCTGTTGGTTTTGATTTTGATGGTGAATATTTTTACGTAGGTGGGATGAACATCATTAAATCTAAAAAATACAAAAATGTTCTAAAAAATAACAAGGTTGCAATTGTCATCGATGACTTGAAAAGTGTCGATCCATGGGATCCTAGAGGTATGAAAATTTATGGAATAGCGGATATAGTTACTCGTCAAGGCGGGTACATGGAGAGTACTGGTCATTCGAACCCTCAATATATCAGGATAAGTCCTAAAAAGAAGTGGAGTTGGGGAATTGAAGAACCAGTCTTTGTAGAAGGAAGGTTTAATGTAAAAAGAGCAAAAAGAGATTAAAACTAATCTCCACGCGATAAATCATATGTTATAACCTCTCCATTTGATCACCTTCAGTCAATAATTTGAATTGCATCTTCTTCTATATGTCATCTTAGGGTTATTATCATAAACTCATAGATATTGTATAAAGTAAGAGAAAATTAATGACCATTTCTAGTTCCGTTCTTTTTTTGTTCAATTATTCGTTGACAATGGATTTGTAAATAGGTTGCAGTATACTCTACATTATGTCTAACCACTATTTTCCATATTACACTTTCTCCTTCTTCCTTTGTTGCAATAAGATTTAGTAAAATCTATGCGGTCGTAGCTGGAATTGGTATTGGTTTTCCATCATAGTGAGTCTTGTGATCTGTTGACTCCCAGGAACATCTATAGATGAAGTCATCTTTAGTCCATTTAGTTCTTAGTGATTTTATTTAAGCACAGCTTCTCTCAAATCTGTAGTGAAAGCATAGATATGCATATGCTCACCTTCTTTTCTTCCTGTAGTGCTTTGTCCCATCACATCTGTCCATTAGCAATTTTCAGTTAACAGAGAACAAAATGCTTTTGCATATGGTGATCTATAATTTACAAATCTATCTAAAGTTTTTGATTAAGGTTTCATCTTTAGCTGTTGTTGCTACGATGATGACTAATCGTTTACATATTTACTCATATTCCTACTACTTTACTAACATCCCTTTGCTTTCTTGTCTGTTCAATAATCATCTATCAACTCTTAATGATTTATTGTCAGAGGAAGCATTTGAAATATTATCTGTATTATTCTCTCCAAAGCCGAGGCTTGTCACTAATTCTACGCC
>DASQYF010000449.1:0-2049 GCA_035639375.1 Nitrososphaeraceae archaeon | reverse complement strand
ATTTGCCTTAGGCTCACTGATAACAGCCTCTATTGCACTCAAGCTTGTAAGAAAACTATTACTGGATAATCCTCAGAAGAAGGAGGAGGACCTGCCGAACCTCAGACATGTAATAAGATTCTCGGCATTAAACTACTTCTCCGTAGGCATATCGATTCTTAGCTTACAAATCTGCTATATGTTACTTGGAAGTCAGCATGACTTTAGCTCTGTTGCAGTTTTTGGCATTTCAGTTCTTTTATCAGGAATTGTGGGGGGAGTTACAGAATCTGTCGGCAGAGCGATACTGCCCACAACTTCTGAAAAAACAGAAGGTCGTAATGAGCAGGATCTTAGTGTAGCTGTTAATTCAGCTTTTCGCCTATCAATTGTATTAAGCGGTTTTATTTACATCGTATTGCTAATATCACCAGCGCAAGTTCTCTCGTTGCTGTCTAAGGAATATGCTGCCGCTTCACAAGTACTTGGTATATTGGTACTGACCGCTATAGGCTCCTCTTTAACGACATTCATTTATTTTATGCTGAACGGCATGGGTAAGCCTCAATGGGTAGCTAGGATCTCCATAATTTCTTCATCAATGGAAATAGGGCTGGCATTTTTATTAGTGCCATACTTTGGAATATGGGGGGCCTCTATAGCTTTGCTAGTCGGCGTATTAGCAGGTGACTTTCTTGCAATATATTATACTCGAGAGCTTGAGAGCTTGAATATGTCATATTCTAATATATATATGCCCCTATTAACAGTAGCATCTGCAATTGCTATTGGATATGCTGCATTGACACTCTCTAGTAACAATACTTATACTGCATTATTGATGTCGATATCTAGTTATCTGTTCCTTATCAAGACTTTTAAGGTTGCATCGCTCTCTGAACTGAGGCAATTATTGCAAGTCGTATACAAAATGATAAAAATCAGCTTTGAGCAGAGAGGATGATGATGACGACGATGGCGGACCTATCGGTTTTGATAATTATTTTGGTAATACTGCTAATGCCCTATTTAATCATAGGCTTGCTTATGTTTACTTTGGGAAGAACTGTTAGACTAAAGAAAGATTTCAGTCAAAAGCCTACTGTAACAATATGTTTGCCGACATACAATGAGGAAAAATTCATTGAAAGGAAACTTGATAATCTATTAGAGCAGACATATCCAATACATGAAATACTAATTTATGATTGTTCGACAGACAAAACACCAGCAATAATTCAAAAGTATCAGAAAAAAAATTCCTCAATAAAGCTCATCAGACAACCTGTCAGAATAGGAATGGCTAGGACTCTAAATCAAGCATTCATAGATGCAACTGGCGAAATACTCATAAAGACTGATTGCGATTCGTTTTTAAAATCAAGGGATGCCATAAGTGAATTAGTTGCTAACTTTGGTGATAAAAGGGTGGGCGGAGCAACAGGTGTTTCTACTGCTCAAAAAGGCACAGAGAAAGTTGTACGAAGGTTTTTAAGAATCATCCAGATTTTGGAGACAAACATAGATAGTACCATTATCGGAGATTCCCAATCTCTATGTGCTTTTAGAATGTCATTCGTGAAACCTGTTGATATTAATTCGATGGCTGAAGATACAGAAGAGATGGTATTGATTAGAAGGCAAGGTCACAAAGTAATAGTCGATCCCTCAGTCATTGCTGAAGAAGAGGGGGTACAAAGTGAATTTAGAATAAGAAGATTGCAAAAGGATAGAAGAGCCCAAGGCGTGATTAGAGTATTATTATTAAGAAACAATTTCTTGTTCTTAAATCCCAGATTTGGACTATACGGATTGATCGTTTTTCCTTTAGAATTATTCATCGTGGTCTTTTCGCCTTTTTTATTAATAGGATTCGGAATAGTTTTAGCGATTCTGTTATATGCTATACATCCTATTATTGCCCTAGCCTTAGTATCTACCTTTGTATTGGCATTTGTGCATAGATCAAATATAATAGCAGCAATAATAGATACAGAACTGAGTGGATTAATTGGTACTATAATGACCCTATCTAAAAAAGATAATCCGCTGTGGGACAAGGTGAGATAA
>DASQYF010000448.1:0-2791 GCA_035639375.1 Nitrososphaeraceae archaeon | reverse complement strand
CAGCTAGCCGTTACAGTGTCATTTATAACTCGATCAAAATCTGTAACTGTATCAATTCCTGCTCCACAGTTAAAAGTATCTTTGCCAGGTCCTCCTGTCAGTGTATCATCGCCAGGGCCTGCAATTAATAGATCATTACCATCATCGCCAAACATCACATCAACTCCTTTACCACCTCGAATTCGGTCTCTGCCATCGTCACCATGTATAGTATCATCTCCATCACCACCTCTGATTCCATCATTGCCCTCAAGACCAGATATCATATCATCTCCTTCATAGCCCCACATAGTATCTTTCTCCGCAGTACCAGTTAGTGTATCAGGTCCTTCTGTTCCTGTTACATTAAGCGCCCATACACTCGTTAAAGAGGGTACTGATAGTATTTGGCTGATTGGAGATATTGTACCAGTTAGTAATATTGCAATAGTTGTCATAGTTCCAATAATAATTATTGCTAACATTAAAACTTCTTTTGACATATTGTGCCCTTGATGGTATTATAAACAAGTACATTTATACCTATCACTGGCAATAAACTTGTCACACTTTGTGTATATATTTTGACCTTGTTAATGGTATAAAAAGTCGTTAGATTTGGTTAACGCCATAGCAAAATGGTTGACAAGAAAGAATAGAATTAAAATATTCAGGTTATTTATTTGAATAGCCTTAGAGAAATTCTAAAACATTTATTATACATTTTTATAGTCAGGACTAAATTTAGAAATAAATAACAATAAATCGACTATAAATATATATCTGCATATCATCAAAGCATGATAATTTAGAAGTTAGTAGATTGTTGTTCGACAATTCTTGTTTTATGTATACATAAGAATTATATCATCATCAACGACATCATTTCTTCCTCTTTTCTTCTTCTTTATCTACCAACTATCTTAGACACATTCGATTCACTTAGAGATCTATGAATCATAATAACAAAGATCAACATCGCGGCTACTATAAACCAACTTGATAGTCCAAAGAAGTGTAGTATTATTATTGACTGATAAAGATGAAAAGGTACCAGAGAATGAGGAGATGATTGTGTCATAACAAAATCTCCTATTGCACGTATACTCAGAGATAAGATGATTAAAAATAAAGGAATTTTATTGAAATTAGTAAAATGAATCGTCCTTCCAATTACCGGTGGAAGCATAAGTGGCAAATATAATGTGATTGTGCTTCCAATGAATCCTATAGCAATAATATGAATGGCAAGATCATAAAAAGCAAAGGCTTCATGAAATAAATTGAACAAAAAAGCCATTGTAATACCAATATAAAGAAGCAAAAAAGATAATTTTATGTGAATAGCTATAAAGTTATAGCGTGCTTTCTTTTCTCCCTGAATGAGACGTCGTATTTCACTACTGTTATCAAAACTACCAGTGATATAAACTGCGCCACCAAATGTCAACGCTGAAGATAAAAATACAATATTAAAAATTATTGAAAATAAGTTACTTTCTTCATATAACAGAGTAGATAACAGACCCAAAACTACCGATGCTGAAACAAGGCCAAATGAAACAAAACCTAATATTCTTCTAGGTCTAATGAATCCAATGAAAGATGGCAGAGTCTTGTATTCTATTCCATAAATCATGAGTATTGGAAAAAGTAGCCATAGCTGAATATTGGGTAGTGAATTATTATTATTATTATACCCATAATATCCAACTGATTGAACTAGATTAATTATTATTAATGTAATTGTAGATAGAGCTATAAAGTAGTCTGACAACCTTAAGAGCTTTGGTTTAACTCTTAGTGCCAAGAATATTATTATTGCAAAGATAGTTATACCTAAAAGTCTTAATAAATTGCTCCACTTTATCATATTATTATTATTGTCTATTGTTGGCAATACCTGGTGAATGGCATATATTGTTATGGAACACAATACTAATAAGAACGAGAGATAGGCCAGACTTGTAGATGCAAGTGGAATATTTCTAAATCTTGGGATAATCATATAGCCTATACCCATTATAAGCAATGTCAGAAAACCATCGATTTGCAATGTCTTGTGAAGCTGGAATGAATTATGAAAGACTTGGGGCAAACCTATCCCAAAAAATGACATCATCCATAGAGAACCAATAGATGATCCGATGAAAGCAAGGATCACTGCTGTGATTATGAACGGTTTACTTACAGGACTATAATTGATATTATTATTAGGCAATTTAAATTAGAAAGTGCATATGCATGTTATATCTATTTTATAGCTAGAGCCATCACAATGCAATTCTAAATTTTTCTTTGATAGTAGTATAACATTGTACATTTAGAATATTTTTGATATTTAAAGTCCGGTCGTATAGCACTAGAAAAGTCGTGATAGTAGTGGTGGTAGTGATAGTGTTTGAATATAGAGTACTTTATAATATCCATTATCGTCTTCATATATTGTCCGTCTGTCTTGTTCTTCTTTTTTTATCGTCATCAAATAATTCATCTTTGATTCTTGCCTCTTACTATCTCATTATCAGAGCCCATATATTTTAGATAATCCTTTTTTATACCTAACTCATTATCACATATATCAAGCTCTAGAAAATCTGTTATTTTAGTAAGTGAGTATGAAAAATTTAGCAGTAGAAAATTTATCTTTTTAGAGCTTCAAACACATATATTTAAAATGACAATATTTTTTAGCTAATATATTTTCATCTTACTAACAACATATTTGTTAAATTATGGAGGATAAGACATTAGATTGAAATATTATGTTGGTTGTTCTGGCTGGAAGAACCAAATCTGGGCTAAAGATTTT
>DASQYF010000447.1:0-2181 GCA_035639375.1 Nitrososphaeraceae archaeon | reverse complement strand
GCAAATTCAGGAGATTTTTTGAATTGTGACTCATTAACTTGCTGGAACTGAGTCTTATTGATTTTCATAGTTACGGTATGATTTTCTATCGTTGTAGCTGCTATTGGAGGATTAGTCATCCCAAATCTTTGGACAGCAGCCTTCATATTGGTGTGATTTTTTTCGAATCCAAATTCAGGTGAATGAACACCAAGCTCGAGCATGTCTTTGTCTTTTTGTTGTTGTATTGCCCATGCCTTATTAAGACCAGGGTTGTTGAAATATATTGTAAAGCCAACTATAACAAATAGTACCGTTATTGCGACCACTAATGCACTGATATTATGTTGACTCATTGTTCAGCTCCTTTCTGTCTTTCGCCTTATGTAGATAACCCCACTTGGTCGCTTAATAATCTTTAATAGACTCTCCAACTTACACTTCGTACAAATCACATACCATTATTTCATTACGTTTTTTAGTTAGCTTGGTAGGCTAATTGATTGTTGTGAAAGAATGCTGTTAAATAGGATTTGATGCCATTGATATATATTTTTATTTAAGGTAAAGAAGGATAGAGATGTTTTTGCTTGACGTTCATGGGTTGTTATTGCTATCTAGTCATAACAACGATATCATTAGATCAACTGCTTCGTGTTCCTTTAATTTTTGCTAGTTTTGAGAATTCATCTAGACCAAGCTCTGCAGCATCTCTGTGTTTATCTTTTTTATGCGACAAAAGTGGCATTAGTGCTGGTAAATAATGACTATATGAAAAATCACCTATGTTTACTCGTATGTGAACGTCCAATTGATTTCTCCTCTTCAAACGAAAGCAGCCAGAACAAAATATCAATTTTCCTAGATAACTATAAGAAGATGGAAATAGACATAAACCCATGTCAAAAAGTTCTGAAGCAGCTGATGCTGAAGGAGTATCATCTTCTAGTAAAGACGAAATAATTAGAGGGCTGAATGAAGATCTGGCAAGGGAGTACAAAGCAATTATCCAATACGTAGTCTTCAGTTCTACATTGAAGGGCGCGGAATATGGAGACATTGCAGAGCAGTTAAAGGTGCATGCGTCACAGGAGCTAGCACACGCCTTAGAGGTCGCTAAACAGATCGACTATCTAGGAGCGGATCCAACTGTGAAAGGCAAAGAGGCTGAGTATTCCCAGGATTCAAAGACGATGCTTGAGATTGACCTGAGAGCTGAACAAGAAACTATTAAAAACTATAGAGAGAGAATCCGTCAGGCAGAGCGCGCTGGTGAATTTGCTCTTTCTGAAACATTAAGAGACATTATAGCTCAGGAACAGGATCATGAAATAGATCTGAAAGATGCCCTAGGATTACGATAATGGCAGAGGCTCTATAGAGCAAAGTATTATATCATCATATCAGCCAAAATATCTCAGTATAGATTGAATTATTTATTTTTTGTCTATCCCCAACTAAATACAGTTTCTTCGTCAAGCGCACTAAGGATGCTATCCAGATCCCATACACCGTTATAACGATCTCCATTTATAAAGAAAGTAGGAGTGCTTTAGACCCTACTGCTATTGGCACTTTGTATATCCTAGTCTATATGATTACTATACGTGCGATCAAGAAAATCACGATCGAATCTAGCAAGGCCTACTCCTAGCTTAGCAGCAGATTGTCTTAAATTATCATCAGTAACTATCTGCCCACGTTTGAACAGATAATCATACATCTGCCGGAACTTACCTTGAGCAGCAGCGGTTTCTGGAGCTAGTGCAATTTCATATGAATGTGGGCGAACTTTGGTAACAGGGAAGTTGAGGAATACAAGACAGAATTTACTTTCTAAACGCTCTTGGGTTTCTTTTATGGTAATATGGCCTGGGCACAATACAGGCATTTATGATATACATATTCTAACAAAGTTACAGATGCATTTGTAGGTCCTTGATCATGATCCCTAGTTTCGCTTACAGGCATCGTAAGTTTCATGTTTTCTGATTTTCAAGTTATGTCTCATCATCATATTCTTATGATTTATCTTGGGATTTAAATATGCAGTTATAGAAATGGTCAAATCAAATCTAGATTGATCATTCGATAGAGTAGTAAGATAAGATCATTGAGCCAAAAAAATAACGATACTAACAATCTACAAAATAAGAACACTTGTAAGCCAGCTCTTATCGCTCGTAGAGGTTCAAAATAATC
>DASQYF010000446.1:0-5330 GCA_035639375.1 Nitrososphaeraceae archaeon | reverse complement strand
TAGCTCAAGAAAGTAAATTTAATGATTGGACTTTTTATTGAATACTATTCGTATACCTGTCAGTCTTTTCATTAATGATGATTAAAGGTGTCTGCATAGGGATTTTGAAAGGAGGCTTGAGTATTTTTCTCCTCATGAGCCCTACAAATAATTTTTGACATAATCGAACAGCACAAGCTAATGAAGACTGTATTTAAAGCGTTAGAGCATAGCAAGAGAATTGCTATTGCTATCATTGAACTAACTGGACGTTAGCCTCTAGGAACAACTATTCTATGGCGAATTTGACAATGAATGAAGCAGGAGAGATTTTCAAAATACTCGGAGAACAGCTAGTCTATAATCCATAATATACATGATTTCATCCTGTATTTGCAATGTTTTCGGCTATTTCATCGTGTGTGATTACGAAAGTTAAGCAATATTGCATTTCTTTTAAACCCGACCTGGCCATCACTCGCTACAAACAAAATTAAGGAATTTAAGTTCTAGCAATTATTCTGAGGTCTCATAAGAATTAAGCATAATCCATTACATTCTGACATTGTTACATAGAGTGTATTAAATTCTTCATCCAATTCATTTGGATCTAGAACATTTTTTATCGATATGTTACTCTGAATCTACATGCTATTTATCTTCTTTACTATTGTCAACACATCCTCATCCATTAAGTTGTGATCAAGACCAACTTTCTGACCATTGAATTTTGCACTATTTCCCCAAATCTGTGCAAACTTAAAATCTTTTATCATATTGCGATGAAGTTTATTGCAGACATCTGCGACGGTACTACCGTTTCTGATTATCATTGGTTCTTTGTAGTCTGGTTCTCCTCTCTTTGGACGCAGGTAGATCCTGATGAAATCGAGTTTGTCATATATTGCTTCCTTCAGAGCATCAATGTTGATGTTTGCATCTGCAGAAATTGGAATAAAATCATTTCCAAGCTTAGACTGAATCTCTCTTACAAATTCGGGATTGACAAGATCTATTTTATTCAATACTATCAAGGAACCCACATATATCCTGTTACCGTTTAAAACATCGATTAATTGATCCTCAGTTAAGTCTGTTTCTCTTATTGTTATACGACCATTGTGTATACCTGATACACGCAAAATTTCCTTTATAAAATTCTGTGTTAATTTGGTTGGAACGAGTATATTTACAGAAACTCCACCGATAGATGTCTTTTCAATTATTACTTGTGGAGACTTCTGATCGATCTTAATTCCAATTTGGGCTAATTCATTCTTTAAAATTCTCAAATGATGTGGTTGAAAAACATCCAAAATTATCAGAACAAGATCAGCACTTCTAGCCACAGAGAGTACTCTTTTGCCTATTCCTTTTCCGGATGCTGCGCCTTCTATAATGCCTGGAAGGTCTAAAATTTGAATCTTTGCACCACGATAATCCATAATGCCTGGTACGGCCGTCAGAGTTGTAAATTGATAGGAAGCAACTCTAGATTTAGCATTTGTCATTGTATTTAGAAGAGTAGATTTCCCAACGCTTGGCAGTCCGATAAGAACTACTGTCGCGTCGCCTGTTTTTCTGACGTCAAAACCCGCATTTTCACCACCACTCGAAACTGTTTTTCCATGGGTGTTTTCATCCATTTCGCGTCTTAGACGAGCCATTTTTGCCTTTAGTAAACCAATATGAAATTCGGTAGCTTTGTTGATCTGGGTTTTATGGATCTCATCTTCGATGGCCTTTATTTTTTCAGGAATACCCATTTAAGGAAAACTATAGAATAATTGTGATATTTACCTTTTCATAACGTATTATTTAGAATAATGGAATCGCACTATAAAATTCCAAATAGATAAGAGTTTTCAATTAATCGTTTTATTTTTCTATCGATACTTCTGTATAAAATATGACTCGTAGAATCACCACGCTTTTATAATCTATCATCTACTATTCATATGTTATTTATGAGAAACCAAAGACGAATAGGGGAAGCTATCATGATAGCTAGTGGCATTGGTTTGGCTCTCGGTGCATCTATACTAGGAATCAATTTTTTGTCATACGGAGGCCTAGCCGTTGCAGGATTGGGAATAGTTTCAGCACTTTGGCGCTAGATGTTTCTATAGCTTAAATGAGAATAGAATTCTAATGATAGATAATAAAAACAGATAGCTAAAATGACAAATTAAAGTCAATTGTTATTGGTATGGCTCTTTGTGTTATTATGATGTTTGTAATTTAGCGCTAGTTATACCTTTGATTTTGAATTCATTTTATGTTTAGTAATCTTGTTGAAAGAATAATAATGAATTAATTCAAGCTTTGTTTACTTCTTCCATTAAGGAGCTAGAAACATAACAGATAAAATACAAGAAGATATAGTTAGAAATTTCCATGTCAGAATTACTGGAGACTCCAATGCGAAAGAGATAAAATACCTATTATATAGTTTTATAGAAACCCGATAAAAGTCCTGTTGGATTTGTACAGTTATTGATGTACAATTTCTTGTACTCGAAGAGACTGACCATTTAACAGAAGTAGACAGGATCATATTATGGTGCTAATGAAGTTTGGTGTTGCAATTATAATAATCAACTTAGCGGCAACAGAAATGGATAATAGAGACTGTATCAAAAAAAGGGTATAAAGTTTAAAACAATATAAATTCACGAGGTCTGACTAAATTTTCATATCGCTCTGACTCTAGTACGCATAGTGACTAGAACAGTTAAATAATTACTAGAAATACAACTTTGGACCACTTAGAGGTTCATTTCTGTAGAATAGAACCATGCCAATTACAAAATCTAGTCGCAATCATATTCTGGATTTGAAGAGAACATCTAATAGAGTAATCATTTTAGTATTCTAAACTTTTTTCCGGTGATCCTCAGAAGACATTCTTCAGCTTTAAATGTCAAATTTTCTAATTCATAGTTAGTTTCATTAATTTGTTCAGGTAATTGCTCCATTAATCTTTTATTATTTTGAATTGATTCAATATTTTTTTGAATCCTTTCCTTGATTTCGACAGATGTCTTGACAAGCGAGTCAACATTATTCTTATATAATAATTCCAATCTTGACCTTCTATTTTTTTTTGTTTCTTGAAATTGCGGAAGCGATTTTAGGATAACGTCACAATATTGTATGACTTTATCTGAATCTTTAAGAGTTATATCATATAATTCGACTGATTTGCGAATTTCATATAGTAGTTTGACATATGGAGAAACACCTTCTGCTTCTTCAAAAATCTTCCATGGCTCATCAGACAAAACATGAAGCCTCCTATATGTTTCCTTGTTCATACCATAAGAATACTTGGTAATAGCTCGGGATAAATGGCCAAAAAGATCTAGCAATTGTTTATGAAATTCTTCTTCTTCTATTTTTAGTCTATCTATTTCACTCAAAGTACGGGCAATCTCTTTAAATTCTGCTGAATCTTCTAATTTCTTTAATGCATTTTTTAATTCTTTAAGATCATGTTCTAATTTTTCAAGCTCTCTATTGGTATTATCAAGTTCTACATTGTTTGATTTTACAGAACTTGTTTTTTGGGAAATTGTATTAAGTAGCTTACTGCATTCTACAATTTCTCCTGCTTTTTCTTCAAAATCTCTAATAATAGATCTTGCATCTTCCAATAGCGATGAAAGTCTCTCAAATTCATCCTTCAGCTTTCCAGCATACTTCTTCATGAAAATATTAAAAACCTTACTGTGTGAGCCACTAACTTCACCAAAACGGTTCACAATAGACTCTAATTTTTCTTTGAACCTTTTTGCTTCATATGCAGATTGTGGCAAAGGCATAACTGAAGAAGACTCTCTTTTTAGAGATGATACTACTGTTGCTTTTGAATTTTGTACAATTGATTTAAACCTGTCCTCTTCTAGTTTAATGTTATCTTTTTCCAGCTCATCTGCTACTTTTTGTATTGACCTTAGGGTTCTAGTGACATCTTCATTAACGGGGGAAAGTTCATTTGATAAGACGCGGACATTTTCTGATTCAATCTTAGCTAATTCCGCGAGAGCATCCATAACGTTTATGTCAATAGCCTTTGTCAGCCGGCTACCACTAATAGAGGGTCTGATTTCTGGGAGGTTATTTTTCTTCTTGAAAAATCCAAAGCGAGGAGACAATATCATATATTTGCTTTAGCCGTCAAAAAAATTTTGCGATGAAATTATAGGGTCCGATCTTATTATTTCATAATATAACAAACTAACAAAAATGTGATATGAATACAGACTACAATTTCTTTATTTATATTATATTGCTAAAGAACATTGGACAACTTATTTTTTACTGCTAACCTTCTAAAAGATATAAGAACTGATAAATTTCTCACGATTATTGATAGAATTAAAAGCCTTCTATTTAGATCAGCACATACATTAATCATACAATGGCTCTTTTGTTAAATCCATTCAGTGCTTATAACTCTCTTATTGAATTGAAGTTCATTTGTCAGACACTGATATGTGAGCTCTATTCAAGATTCGGTACAAGTTCTTTGCTAACAATAATCTCTATATACCAATCAGTTGACTATCACATACTAACCCTCCAATAGTAAATATAGATTCTATAGATAGTATCTCCATTACGATATAAGTATGGCATAAGAATATTGCAAGAATAAAGCCACATAACTACTAGGTTATGAATTAGGCTGGCAAAGACGGAGCTGTCGGCATTAGTAAGAAAATGGAAGAATATCTTTAGCTACCACAGAGGTTTGTCTGCTACTTTGAACCTTTTACAGTAATAGCTGATTGACTAAAATTTAATATTTTGTCTAAATCACCATGGAATAACAATAAGAGCAAAGTTTTGAATCTTCTTGTTGAATATAAAGATATATAATAAATTGTCTTATATTTTAACAATCGTCATATAACACTTAATAAGATATGCCTGCATGAATCCTGTGGATTCTGGTTATTGTACACATTGTTGTCTACAGTTCATAACATATCATTTTTAGGGTCAAGATATTACAAATTGATTCCTCCAATAAGAATACAAACGTAACTTTGCAATACGGTAATTGTAGCAAATATTCTTACATTATGATGGGTCATTCTTATTATAATTCAATATGGCAAGGGCATTAAATCTTGCAGATATAATAATAATTGCAATTCTCATAATAATAGCTGCAGTCCTAATCTACCTTCTACGGCCGCTTATTATCGCAATTGTTATAATAAGCGCCGCTTATTTTATTTATAGATGGTACGTAAAAAGGAAGCTTCTTCGATCTTGACTTTTTGTGGATCGAAAAAGAGCGAGAAAGATCTTTTCATTACTGAACATTTACTTTAAGTTAT
>DASQYF010000445.1:0-3324 GCA_035639375.1 Nitrososphaeraceae archaeon | reverse complement strand
ACTACATATTTGCTATCTTTTTCCACTACACCCATGATAATCTCTTCGTTTATTGGTACCACTAATTAGTACTCCCTTCCTCTATTCTATTTTCATATTGCTCATTTGATTTTCTTGTTGTTAGATTAGAGTCAGAAATTTATGATAGTGTTGATAAAAGCTGCTGGTTTTAACCATTTTGATATACTATTCTTAGACATCCATTATCTGATTTTGATGAAGCTAAGGAATAGAAAGTATTATTACAAAGTAATAGCAATAGAATCAACAATATAGATGCAGCAACAACAACAATGGAAGCTTGAGGGTGATTACTTTGAGGGATGTAACTGCAAATTGATATGTCCATGCATTTTCATGGAAGATCCTACTGAAGGCAATTGTCATGTAACTACTGCATGGCATATCCAGAGAGGAAATTATAATAATAATAATAAAACTATTAACCTTGATGGGCTTAATATAGTAGGTGTGTTTAATACACCAGGCAATATGGCAACTGGACCAAAGTGGAAAGCTGCCCTTTATCTTGACCAAACAGCAACTGCAGAACAATCTGATGCACTTACTAAGATCTATTCCGGTCAAGCAGGTGGATTCTTTGCCGTATTTTCTAATTTTATTGGAGAGGTTTTAGGTGTAAAATCAGCTCCAATTGAATTTGGTGTAGATGGAAAACGTCGTTGGCTACATATAAAAGATAGTCTAGAACTGGAGATAGACGGAGTTACAGGTATAGATCCTGGTAAGGAGTCACGTGTAGTTAATCCGGCATTCTCTGCTGTACCTGGATCTGAATTAATAATTGCACGTTCAACCAAATATAGTTATAATGATCATGGGATGCAATGGGATAATTCTGGTAAGAATGGTTTCTATTGTCGCTTTAGTTATTCTCCATAGCAATGATGACTATTTATAAAAATGTAATAGGCTATTTTTAATTAATTTCTTTATTCATTTATGATTCATACACAAACAACTAACACCATAACTTGTTACTAGGTATTAGTATCAATAATACATTTATTTCAATAAATGACGACATTAATTTTTTTGAATTGTTTTATATGACCACATTGAATTAAAGGATTCAAGCAGGTATACACCTGGTTATGCAGCAACAAGAATCAACATATAACAAAACCGTATCACACCAAGATAATTAATTAGTTGATTTGTTTGAATCATGTTCATTATCTTTTGACATTATTCATCTCTCTCTATATGGAGTATTACGTGATCCTAATTGCTAGCAATGTTTGCTGCTGCTTTTGCGACTACTTCTGAAAGTGCAGGATGGATATGAATAGTTCCAGAAATGGATTTAGTTGTACCGTCGCCATGCCTCATAGCTACAAGAACTTCATGAATAAGAGTTGATGCATCACTTCCCATAATATGGCAACCAAGTATCTTCCTATCTGCTTTATTAACAAGAAACTTTACAAAACCTTCTCTGTCTTCAAGTGCTTCTCCCATTGCAGTTTTGATGTATGGGTAAACAGACTTGTAGTAATGTATACTCATCCTTTTCAAATCCTGTTCTCTAAGACCTACGCTTGCTATTTGTGGTGAAGAAAATATTGCATGAGGCATTGCATGATAATTAACAGGAATCTTCTCATGTGTAGAGATAATGTTGTTATAAGCATATTGAGCTTCATTGTTTGCATTGTGTTTGAAGAGATAACGTCCGACTATATCTCCAAGTGCAAATATCCCTTTTACATTAGTTTCAAGATACTTGTCTGTTACAATATAACCTTTATTATCGACCTTTACACCGGTTTTATGAAGGTCAAGAGTATCAGAATTTGGAATTCTTCCTGCAGCAACTAGTAATTGATCTGATACAACATCCAAGGTTTTACCTGAAGCATCATCTTTTCTTGTTGCTGTTACATGAAACCTAGCACTACCATTATTCATGTCCTTTGAGACAGACTTGACCTCATATCCTAGATAGACATTATATTTTTTGGAGAATATTTCAGTGAACTTTTGTGAAACTTCTTCATCTTCGTCTGGAATTAATACATCTCTTCTCTGTAGAATATTTATCTCAGTTCCAAGAGCACCAAAAAAGTGCGCTAGTTCACATGCTATATATCCTCCACCCATTATTGTAAGGGTTTTTGGCTGCTTTTTAATACGAAAAATTTCGTCACTGGTGACATAACCAGCCTCTTTCAGACCATTTATATTAGGAATCCTTGGCCTTGTTCCAGCAGCAATCAATATTTTGTCTGCAGTTATTATTATTTTTTTATTATCCCCCTCCCCCTCTCCTACATACAGTGTTTTTTCTCCATTAAACTTACATTCTTTACTGAAGAGCTGAGGATTTTCCATTTCCTCAAATGCATTCTTTATTCTGTCAGAACTAGAATCAGTTATATTATTTACTCGTTCTATCATTTTTTGGAAATCAGCTGTAAAACCATCAACTTTTATACCAAAAAGATGTGCTCGTTTTATTATTTCAGCAACATCAGCGCTATGTATTAGTAGTTTTGATGGAATACATCCTCTATTAAGACACGTTCCACCCATTCTATCTTTTTCGACAATTGCAACCTTAAGACCATGTTGAAATATTGCATTTGCTACATCTAGTCCAGATCCACTTCCAATAACAATCAAATCGAATTTCTTTGAATTTTCCTTATTATTGTCGTATGTCAATGTATTAGACTACTTAATTCTTGCTCACAAATAATATATCTTCCTGATAGCCGTCCTACTAAGCAGATTGTTAACATGAACCATCATTTTATCTCTTAATTATTATTATGAATAGTAATTGACATTCAAATGAATTTTCATTTGTATTCTTCGGGGCCCATTTTTTGAATGAATTTCTACCTTATTCCAATATCTCAACAATAAATCTACAATAAGTAGATATGATAACAATAAATAACATTTCTAAAAGAATTGAGGGGCACTTTTCAGTGTAGCCTTATTTGTTTCTGGATATATTAAATATAATACCACCATTACAACTTCATCTTTAATTCAAATTGATGGGTTATGATCTATAAAACTAATTATGAAAGAATTTTCACCAACATAAAATGAAGGTTTACAGATACAATCAATCTTTATTCGCTTAAAACTCATACTAATGGTCATTAACAATAGTATGAAAGGATTTTATATATTTTCTATCTACTATCGAGAATTGTTTTAGTAAAAAAAGGATTTATAACTGATATTAATAATCATAAAAATAGAGAATATTGAAGTCTCTATATTTTTTTTTAGGAGTAATTACTACTATAGTCATAGGAAATTCTATTATTATTTTAGCCGACTCAG
>DASQYF010000444.1:0-2615 GCA_035639375.1 Nitrososphaeraceae archaeon | reverse complement strand
TTCTTCAAAGGTTACTTTTTTAATGTCTATTTCAATATAATCATAGCAACAATTCTATTCTTTTATCATATGTTAGACTTTTCAGTATTTGTAATTTTTTTGGCTGTTGCTATTAACAATATTAAGCACTATGATATAATTATCCATATGATCTGCATTTGCAGATAGTTATGATGAGGGATGTTATGATGCTGGTCGTGATCTTAAAGGCTTAAACGGTCATAGTTATGACGAATCAGTGAATCATGGTGATTCTGAATTTTAGGTAGCTTATGTAAATGGATATCGTGCTTGTTGGAACGAAGGAAACTACCAGTCCTCACCGAATACCATTCATGAGCCAGATAGTAGCTTTGACAGGTTCCAGACACGCGGTATAGATTCGACGAGCATTTGCATACTCTTCAACCGGCTCTTTATTCTTTATGTGATTCACTTGTAAATGCTGATGGAACTACAACAGGTCAAGGTGAGCCGGTCTATCTTCAATTCCGCCAGGTTTTATTGCAAAGGGGATTGCAAGCTCTTGAGTGACCTACAGGATGCACCGGATATTGTTAAACTGGGAAATGCTGAATCAGATTGACAGTGTAATTATTATTTAATGCTGCCGTCATCGTTTGGGGACTTTGTTCTCTAGATTGTTTTTAATGCTTATCTTTTTCTTCTGCTAATATCATGTTTTCAAAACAAAACTTGCAGATTACTTGAAGCGTTTGTGTTTCTGTTGTTTTTGTGTTTTTTGGTGAGTCGTTTCCTATCAGAGGTAATAAAGCGATACACTAATTTTTTAATATACTGTACATAATATCAAGATATAATTTTTACCACAATAAAAGTTAGATTCTAATAATGTCAACAAAACAAAGTGAATATTAATAGCTATTCAATGTGTTCAGTGTTTATATTGAAAATGGTTATGACTTTATGAGTCATCATCTATCTGCTGGTAGATGCTGCAAATATCCCACCTTCTTCAAACAGATGCTTAATTCTACTCTATCTGCCCTATAATGATGCTAAAATATTATAGATATCTTATAATGGTTATTTTCTTTGTTATATAGGTGAGACATTTACTCTATTGCTCTTTTTCTCTTAATTGGATTATGACAAGATCATTATCATAATATTATTTTCTGATGTAAATTATAACAATCATCAGCACATAATCTCGTTTTTCAGACATATTGTTAAGATATATATCAAATTGCAACTCATGGCGAGGGAATTATAACAATATTCTATAAATATTTAAAATAACATCCAATTGGGATATATTGTATTCTATATAGTTTTCTTAATCATCAATCTGTATTCTCTGCTTTGACGATCTTGACGACCAACTTGACCTTCTAGATGACCAACTTGACGTACGATAAATGCTGCCAAAAATGAAGTATTTAAAAAGGATCAGAATAGTAATCCTTTTTGAGAAAATTATTTGGTTAATCAAATTACAGACAGATGACATGAAAGATGAGGTGATTAGGCTATATCTTCAAGGACTATCTAGAAATGATATTGCCAGAACTTGTCGAGTAGGTGAAGGTACAGTATCTAATATAATAGATGAATGGAAGCGTAGTTTAGATATTCCTGATGTACAATCTCTAAGAGACCTAGCAGTTAATCTAAAGAGATGTGGAATAGATGCAGCTCAATGTGCCCACGTACGTAGGATCTTAAATACTATGAAGAAATTAGGCGTTAATCAGAATCAAGTTGAATCCTTTATGATTGAAGTTTATGGATACGGTCAAAGAATTGGTTTGGCGCCTCAAGATATTGCATCTAATTTGCTATTACACTTGTCAAGACATCCCAAATGCACTAAGGGAGCCGCCGCTGCCAACTAAATGGAATAATCTTAACTATACTATTAAAGATAGCTGCAGAGGATTATTTCCAAGTTTGCTAAAAATCGTTTTGAAGGCACTGGTTTACGTTTATTTGTTTGTTTGTTTGTTGTCTCAAAGAGCATTGCTGAGGCTCATTGTTGAAAGATGTGATAATTAGATATCAGAGTTACAATTCATTTATCTCATAATGGCTAACAGATATTAGATGTATCAATGGATACTGTAGATACAAGTAGAATATCCAGCAGCAATAATGATTATTCAAATTTAGAAGGGAACTTCCCACCAGGATTTAAAATTGAGAGAAAAGAAGATTCGGATAAATACATGACTTTGAGCATAGGCCCACAACATCCTGGTTCAGGACATATGCGAATAGTTGTTGTAGTAGATGGTGATATAATAGTACATGCTGATCCCGATGTCGGTTATGTACATCGAGGTGAAGAAAAAATGTCAGAATCCAGAACCTTTGTGCAAAACGTACCACATATTGAAAGACCTGTTATTCATGACTCAAGTGGCATTCTCTATTCTTATTGTCTAGCAGTAGAAGAACTTCTTGGTATCAAAGTTCCAGAAAGAGGACAGTATCTTCGTGCAATAATGGCTGAGATAGATAGGATAAATTATACTTTGTATTGGCTAGCAATACTTGGAATTTTCTTAGGTCATTCTACAATGTTTATGTGGCCTACAGCCGATAGAGAGCTATTTGTAGACCTTGGAGATATGGCTTCTGGACAAAGAATC
>DASQYF010000443.1:0-3639 GCA_035639375.1 Nitrososphaeraceae archaeon | reverse complement strand
AGGCTCTATCCATAGATATTGAAACAAAAGTTCTCAATGATTGGATGAAAAAATACATGGGCTTACTCAGATGGCAGTTGAGCGACCAAAGCTAATAAAGTTAGTAAGCAATGTTGAATCAGACTGGTCAGCAGAGGTGGCATATACTTATCATATTTTGTACACCTTTGCACATGTTTTTCATATGCGCCAAAGAAAAGTAGTAAGCAACAATGGATGGACTGGATGGTTGCGGTTGATGAGAAGTGCTTTTGAGCAAGGCAAGATAAGTGAATACTGGAAAAGCAATCTAGAACTAGAGAATTGGATTGATCCTGCATTCCAGGAATTCATCAATAAAGAATTAACTCCTGTGGTTAAAAAATAAATTGTAAGATTAATTACAACATCAATATTGGAGTAAGCAGACTTTTTACTCTTGTTATTGTTACTACTACCCACTCACATTGGTATATAATAAGTAATGATATCGATTTAGTTCTAGTATTATAATTACGAAGAATGTTATTTCAGTCCAAGGATCATCATAATTTTTGTTGTTGTTATTAGTGCTATTGTTACTATAATATAGTAATCACATCACAATTATAATTATTGGGTAGGTTATAATTTTGTTAATCACATATGTATCTAAATAGACATAAACAATATCAGCGAAGAAAGCTGGAGTATAAACTAATGGAAATAATAAATGGTTAAAGATAGCAGATTCATCTATTGAGAAGGTTATAAGCTACCTTTAGTACATTCTTCCTACTAGTCTGTCATACGCACACGATGAGAAGATAAGCCTTGTTGAGGTTTACCAAAATAACTTAACGACTATTGGTTAGGATGGTATTGATAAGTTTGGTTGGTTACCTCAGCAAGACTTCTTTTTCTCTCTCGTGTTATACCTAATGTACTATGATCATAGAACAATAGATATCCGGGATAAGAATTATGGATGGATTTAGTAAAGAGGGCAGTTGTAAAACCAATCAATCAAACTATCTACATGACTATCTTTCAACTAATTTTCATAATACTTTAAGAAAGTCTCTGTAATAAAATTGATATCATGTACAGATTTTGCCATACGTGCAATCCTAACACAACTTCTAATATCTCCAGACTTTATCCTTTTCCATACTGCATCAGCTGTAGCCTTAGCAATTTCTTCATCAATATTCTGACGCTTAAGTAATTTCACAGTAATCTCATAAAATTGCGCATATGTATATGGTTTGAATTTTATTGGAAAGAATCTGGATTTTAAGGGTCGTGTAATATTTGTTATGTTATTACTACTTGCGAAAACCCATGTTTTTATCTGTGTTGTTCTTGTCTTTCCATGTTTTGTTTCTGAAACTATTCCTGTCTCCATTAGATTAAGTAAGAAGGTTTGGTCTTTAGTTGACATTTTATCAATTTCATCTATCAATAGATACTTTGGTTCATTACTAAAGATATAATCAATCATCCCTGCTTTTGTACTGTTGCCACCATCTGTAAAGTAAGAATTTTGTAATTGTGTCAAAGTTCTCATAAATACTGTTTTAGCTGATGCCGGCGGACCAATAAGCAGTATGTGAACGGGGTCATTTGCATTTATAGCCATTCTAAATAATCTTTTGATATCATCGTAACCAATAATATCTTCGAAAAGTTCGTCTTTTTCTTCTTCTTGTTGTTGTTTTTCTATTGGTGGTAGTTTATTGTTTCTGCTACTACTATTATTATTAGCGGTAAATATATCTACTGTATCTAAGATATTAGTAGTACTAGTAGTAATCGTTTCTTTAGTTCTAAAAAACCATTTGCGCAAATTCAATTTTTGTCTTACCATTTGTACATTTAACAAAAAACAAAAGAAATAGACTACTGACTATCGATTCATTTAACAAACAAAAAAAACAAGGATAGATTGACTACTACACTAAGTTATTCTCTCTTTACCAGTATATAGTGTGGTATATTAGATATTGTTGCAGGATATGATGTTTTATATTCCCATCCTAGAGATAGTAAGTTCTTTGCTTGTTCAACGTCTGTAACTGTAGCTATATCTACAATTCGTCTACGTTTGAATATGGTAGTAGCTTTATTTTCATTCTGAGCTGCTGCTGCAGTTGCATGATCATTATTATTATTACTGTTCTGGACGACTAATTTATGCTTGTGCTCAAGACCATTTTCATCTATCAGTTTCCATCTATTTTTTCCTGTTACAGGATCTTCGCCTATTTTTTCAAAGCCAATTAGCTGATTAGGAAATCCTGCTGCCTTACATTTGTTGCATTCTTGCATCTTTTTTTGTTGCTGCTGCGGTTTGGATGCTTCCGCTTGAATGTATGTTGTTGACATAGGAATTAAGTCTTTAACAAAATCTCCTAATAACATATGATGAACTGTAAGGAGAGGGAGGGGAGAGAAGAGTTGACTTGTAATCCTATTTTAATATGTTGAACGTCCTTCTCTATTTCCATCATTCATAAATATTGCAAGAAGAGTAAATGGTATTGATACAATAACTGTTATAGTAATTAGTGCTCTTAAAGAAGTTTCATCGATAGGATATCCCCAAGCAGGTAAGAAGGGAATAGGAAAAATTATTAGAATCCAGATTGCTCCAAGTAAAAGAAGTATTTTCCATCTCTCTTTAAGTCTAGAACGCAATAGCATTGCTTTTAATTTTATATCTGTTATTAGGGATAAATTGTTTTTGGTGCAAGTTAAGTTTCTAGACGGATAATGGTTATCCCAAGACGAGTATATATTGAATAGAAATGCCATTCGTAAAAATTGAAGTCATATCAATCTAAGAAATCTAACTTTTCTTTTCATATTGTTAGCTATGTTAATGGTCTTCGAAGTAAAGAAGACTAAATGATTACGATATGAATTAAAGCCCAGCATTTTTGGATTCTGTTGCTTATTGACTATCGATAGGTTCAGCTGAAAATGATGTCCTAACTGGTTATAGGTGTAACTAACTGATGCAATAACTTGGTTTTATCATTATAGGATACATAAACTGCAACGTTGACAATTTTGTTAGAATAATCTCCTTGATTTGTGTCCTTTAAGATAGAACATGGGAGAAAGTTTACTCTTCTCTGCTAATGCCATCTTAGCCTGAAGATTCACTATCACCATCATAGCTATCACCATCACTACTACTGTCTGAATCAGGGAAAACGGAATCATCAGATGAATCATTAAACAAAGAGGAATCATCATCGCTATCATCACTGCTGATATCATCTGTAGCTGATGATGATGCTGTTTCTGATGATTTTGTAATAGTGAATCTATCTTTTATCCCTCCATCTGCATTATCATAAAACGTACCAACTAATGTTTTTCCATCAGATGATACATCAACATTAAGAAATCCAAATATATCACTATATTGAACTGGTGTCAATTCATCGGAAATGTATAGACGAGTAGGATCTGCACCGCCAGTACCTACTGTAGCTAATACAAGTCCATCTATGTTATTGTAGTTGCTGCTTGAATCTTTACTTGTTATTATTGGATGTCCACTGTCTTCAGAATTAAATCTAAGCGGATATGTTCTTTCATATGTGTGAGCGTGTGCTTGTAACACTAGATGTACCCCATATTTCTCGAAGAGTGGATGATAAACATCAA
>DASQYF010000442.1:0-2187 GCA_035639375.1 Nitrososphaeraceae archaeon | reverse complement strand
AGGAAGAAGGATTAGCTTCAACTCTATCTGAACAAGATATTAACAAGTTACCTGGTTGGACTGAATGGCAGAAAGCATCAAAACAAGATAGCCAAGGTGTTGCTTCAGCAGAGGCTGCTAGAAGATACTATTCTGTAAAGTACTTTATTTCAAATGGAGCACCTGGGGTGCATGAACCTTTACAACCTAGGCCTGATTCAAAGTTCTTCGATGAGCAAGGTAACACATGGTTCCTTATTCATAGTAACGACCCTCTAAAACACACTATTTTAAAATTTGCAAAATTTCCAATAGCGACAAGCTATAAGAATGCTCAGCCTAGACTTCTTATCTTTAGTGTAGATGTGGCTGAAGGTGAAACAGTAACATTTGATAGTTATCCTAAAGCAGATGGTTCTAGAAAGTCAGAGTATGGCAAGTATATGAATGAAAAAGATCATGTAAATGTTATCAAATACAATGATGGAATTACCATAGATCATGTTATGGCTAGTGGTACAATACCAGTATTCTATGATTATCAAGAAATTGAGGGACGTAAATTCTGGGATGGCAGTCTACTGAGTAATACTCCATTTAGAGAACTTTTGCAAGCATATCAAGATGATTGGACTGATGCTTTAGTAGAAGAAAATAAAGATTTTATTCCTGATTTAGAAGTATATATAGTGAACGTACATCCTCCAAAGCAACCTAATCCTCATACAGATCATGATAAAGTTATAGAGAGACAAAATGACATATTATTTTCTGACAGGACTTCATATAACGATGAGAAGGTTGCACACTTGGTAACAGATTACAAGTACTTTACCACTCAGATTAAAGACCTTGCAACAGAGGCCATTTCTAAAGTTAATGATGAAACTCAGAAGAAAAAATTGAATGAAAAATTTGAAATGATCTTAGCGACAACTGCCATTAGCAAAGACCATAAAGGTAAATCCAGAAAATATGAAGATCTTATGAAAGGTCGATTCAAATTAACTAAAGTAATACGGATAGAAAATACAAACTACATTAATAGTATTTCTGGGAAAGGAGGAGATTTTACTACTCAGACTATTGAAGAGCTAATAAAAGAAGGGGAAAAAGATGCTACTAATACATTAAGCAACATTACCTAATCAAAATTAGTATAATCTAGTGTACGTTGGAATATAATATGACATATATATGTACCATAAATGATTATTGACACATGGCTTCTATTACACAAATCTGTAGGATAATGGCGTTTTAAAGATAACCTAAAAAGTATATTGATATAATCCGTAACTGATGTCTTCAATAGACCTTCTATTTTAAAAACTTAGCATAAAGAAATGTGTGGATTCTTAAGCTATATGATTTTATCTAAGTTAACAGAGTGTGATCAGCACTATCGACAATTCAAATGATTACAATTTAAATGATTATTTTTTGAAAATTCATATACCACTTATAGTAATGATTGATTATTTCATAAGAAAAGAATAATCTAAACATCTATTGTATATTCTTTCATAATAACGATAATGACAAAACTTATAATTGTGCTCATATTGACAACCACACTTTTAGCATTGATGCCAGTGAGTTTCTTTAAAGTTTCTTATCTAGAGTATTTATAACATGTATCTTAATATTTTGTTCATCTTTCTTCTAGTCGTTTTTGCGATTCCGTTAACTTAAACTATTTTGTTATTACAAAATCGATGCCAAGGAGACTATTTCTTATAAGACCCACTATAAAGGAGGGATTACTGGGGTTAGTTCAAGCAAAGTCATTCATCTGTTTATGAATAGTCATTGTATAGGAATGATGGATTATATTCATTCAAAGACTGAAAAAGAAATGAAATTGGCCCAGCGATGTTCTCTTTCATTCTTCTCATTAAATCCTAACTTTGTCTTTTATTTTAAAATAATATTAAGAAGAGCAACAAGCATACACAGAAAGAGAATTTAGTCAATGCTAAAGGTTACTTTCTCTGACTTCTTTGCAGGCGAATTTGTCAAAGTCTTACAATCTGAGTATCCGGCAGTAGTTAAGTCCACATATACTTTAATGAGGTAAAGACGATACATGAAATGGCAAAGTTCGCTCATGGAAATTCAACGCTATAATGAATGGTTGTTTTTTGTAAATATATATCCAACTTATTCGATGCTTAATTTCAATTCAGGCTATAGACATGAATAACA
>DASQYF010000441.1:0-11438 GCA_035639375.1 Nitrososphaeraceae archaeon | reverse complement strand
AACGAGCTAACAAATACGGGAACAACAGGTGCTCCTATGAAAGCATCTATTCAGAAGGGACAGAATGCTTTAAGTGCTCTCGAAGATGTTTTGCTTTCATTTATAAATAAAATGGAACAGAATGAATGGAAATACGGCCTGCCTATGCAATAAACTCAACGATCTGCAAAATCAAAATAATTAGAAATCTACTGTCATTAGGATGACAAAAAATGAACTTCATAGAGTATAGATAAATCCATTGTAAAGAGAATTGAGTTATTTACATCAAGCAGAACAAAAGCCTTTCATTTTAGATTTTGATAAAATTCCTCATTGTGGATCTTCTGAAATATAAATACCACTACATCTCTCATATGTAGCTGATGTTATATCGCAAGTCAAAAATTGCAATACACCATAAACATCTATTAATTTTGACTCTTTAGATATTTATATTATATATTTGAACGTTATACAGCGTCGATTCACTCTTTATGTTGTTTATCATACTTTATCTTTAATCCTATAAGGATAACATTTAGAACAAAGCCGCTTACATTTGTACCAATTATTACTACATCACTTCTTATAATGCCGTATATTATCCACAAAAACATTCCGGTTGATATAAGCCCCATGAGATAAATTGAGACATCGATCATCTTCTTTGTCTTGTATGCCTTAATTATTTGTGGAATGAACGATGACAGCACCAACACCCCAGCAAAAACACCTATGGTGTCAGCTAATGGAACAAAATCTTCTAACATAAATAAGAGACCTCATTTTCTTTGATATAAAGCAAATCGGATCTGGCTAATTTTATTCATCAGACGGGTTTACAGCAGAATTGTTGTAATCTTCTATAAATCAAATGAGACATTAGAATATTCTCTATTAACAGGTTAATTCTCTTCTTTCAGAAGAATTAAAATAAATATTCGTCCATAAATTGGTTGATATTATAGATATATACTGCTACAATACATCGAATTGTAATATAATTATTATTATATACCGTCTTTATCTATACCAAAATAAACGTTATTAAGCAATAAAATAGTATTATATATGAATATTGACTATATGTTCCTAATTGTGAATAGCTATGACTAGCGAACTATTATATTTGAGTCTGAGATCTATCAGCGATTTTAGCCATAGCAAACATCTTTACACAATTGTTCAGTTATTTAGTTACTGGGCTATAAAGCAAAGTTTTCAGAGGTTTGTCACTTGACTATTCAACAACATAAGACAAAGACTAGAGAATTAGATAAGAAGCGATGGATGGTAAGATTCCTTGTACTCTCTGCCGTTGCTGTCGTTTTGGTAGTTAAACTTTACTTGACATTATTTGTAATGGATAGATTATTGGGAATCTACAGCTTCCTTACAACTTTTATCTTGTTTAATATATTGATGTTCGCGTGGCTGAGATACAGAGATCCTTATCATAAAGCCAAAGATATGGACCTTTCAAATGTCAAACCGCCTCTTTTTTCAATTGTAATACCAGTAAAAAATGAAGAAGATAATATCAGAAACTGTGTTATGTCTTGCGTGAATCAGTCATATAAAAATAAAGAGATAATTATAGTAAATGATGGCAGCACGGATAATACACCTAGAATTCTGGATGAAATCCGAGCAGAGGTAGGAGCAGAGAATATTCGTATACTCCACTTATCCAAGAGTGTCGGTAAAAAAAGGGCAGTTGAAGCGGCAAGTGAAATTGCTAAGGGAGAAATTTACGCTTTCATGGATAGTGATTGTGACATGGCAAATGATGCCGTTGAAAAAGCTGCCAAGATCTTTATGTCAGATAGTTTACTTGGCGCCTTGACTGCACAAGGAAAAGTCAGAGGTGCACATACCGGTAATATATTATTAAAAATGCAACAAGTATACATTGATGGATCATATAGAGTAATAAAAGGATCCGAAAGCTCATTTAATTCACTCACATGTTGCTCAGGATCCCTGAGTTTCTATAAAAGAGCTGCTATTCAGGACTTTATCCACGAGTGGGCACACGACCGATTTTTAGGTGTAGACTTTAAATTCTGTACAGATAGGCGTATGACTGCGCATGTGCTAGGGACAAAGGTTGTTTTAAATGATAATAATTTGCTGAGTGAAGAAAAGTATCGTCAAAACATTCCAATACTACAAACTGGAAATGATGATCTCGATTCGATGAAATCATCTTCCGATGCAGACGTGGATGATGATAAAAGTAATAAAAGTACTTCCAAACCTTATTGGAAAGTGTTGTTTAGTTCAAGTATTAGAGTAGCCATAGGGGTGCCTAATACCGTTCCAGCACTTATGAAACAACAGATAAGATGGAAAAAGAGTTTTCTCAGAAGTCTATCTTCAACGGGTGGAATATACTGGAAACGCCCGTTTTATGCAGCAATGTTGTATTACATACAAACTGGCATGAAATTTATCCGTCCCTTTATTCTGCTGCATGCAGGAATTATGCTACCACTCACAGGGGATATTTTGTCACCTATACTGTGGTTATCAGGGATAATGTTTACAGGAATGATTTATGGAGTAGACTTCAGATTACGAAATCCCGGCGATAAACTATGGTTATATCGACCACTATTTACATTCCTTACAACATTTGTATATACTTGGTTGCTTATTTGGGCTGGAATTACAATCAGAAAACAGTCATGGAGATAGATGTATATCGTGTTAATGATGGGCTACGTTTATGAGCACATAGTTATTAAATTATAGAGAAGCAAATTTACAAAGAACAACTCTTCGGTAATTTTTAAAGAATCAAATCAACTTCAAAAGAGAAAAAGAAAAGAAGCAGTTTGATATTATATAGAATCTATTATATTTATCGCTATTAATGCATTTACAAAGGATGAAGTTTGATAAATCAAATATTGAATAATGCTATTGTTCATTAAATGTTTTCGGAACATGAGTCAATCAAAAATTATATACAGAAAGATAAATTAATAAGGACAAAATGAATAATTGTTTTGATTAAAGAAATAAATGCAAAATTCAAACAATGAGTCCAATGTTGAATCTTTAAAATTGAGAGGTCGAAGTGCTATAGAGATCGAGCACAAGAACAAATTTAAAGAAGACGAAACAAGGATTGATATAAAAATATCAAATATTTATAGAGTAGACTTGGAAGAGGCAAAGGATATTCATATAAATTATCATTCAGATAGAATACTTTTTTTGCTGATGGGCAGAGCAAAAAAGAATGGGATGACAGATTCTATGTTCGTTGATAGGATAAAAAACATGAATATTTATGAATGTGCTCTTCGAGTAGCACAGGGAGAATTAATAGAAATGGCTGCAGTAGATTTATTGTACAAAGAGTTATGCGAAGAATTCAACGGCAATGTACCAGATAGGTACATTAACTTCTATGGCTGATGATTTCATTCATCTACTCATTTCAGATCTTCATAACGGATTTATCTTACTTGTGACTTAAAGTCACAAGAATGGAAATGGCCTCGACTATATCTACTATAATAGCGCTATGAAAAGGTTGCATAAGCAAACTTGCAGAAGCACAATCAGGATTACTAGTCTGCGTATTACAAAGATATGCTAGCTTTACTATACCAATATTCGACTGATGGTAATCTACTTCGCCACATCATATGAATTGTATATTTGTCGAGATGCCCTTTGAGTAAATTTTTGCTATCACTTGACATTTATTAATTTTCTTAGTGTAAATGCTACTTAGTTGTATCCAAATGAATCCTAAGAATTTGTTAGAGATAAGTCGAGTATAATATAATCACTGGCTTTTCTTCTTAATTGAAGAAGCACAAAGCAACTAAATTCAATTAAGAGATGTGTGTTTTTTGTTTTTGAAATGCTTTCTTCAATGTTTGGTTAACTATGGGAAGTATTCGTGGATCATTAAATTCCGGTATTATGTAATCTTCTTTTAGGTGAGTATCTGCAACTAGCCCTGCAATTGCCTCTGCAACTGATATTAACATATCTTCATCTATCGTTTTGGTTCTCAGATCCAACAAGGTTCTAAGAATAGAAGGAAATACTAAGGCATTATTGACTTGATTAGGAAAGTCTGACCTACCTGTAGCGACAATCCTTGCGCCGGACTGTAACGCATTAGCTGGAAGTATTTCTGGATCTGGATTACTTAATGCAAATACTATAGCATCAGTATTCATTGATTTTACCATCTCGTTATTTAATAAATCTGCCTTTCCAGATACACCTATGAATACGTCAGCTTTTCTAATCACCTCACTAAGCATACCTTGCAATTTTTTGGGATTAGTTTTTTTTGCAATTTCTTGTTTATATGAATTATCTAAACTTTCCTTTCTTCCTTCATAAATAGCTCCTTTGCTATCTGTCACAATAATGTTTCTACAACCTGCCTCATACAAAATCCTGAATATACCATAGCCTGCTGAACCAGCGCCAGATATCACTATCTTTATTTCTTTCAATTTTTTCCCTAATAATCTTAAGGCATTTATCAATGCTGAAAAAGTGATCACTGCTGTTCCATGCTGATCGTCATGGAAAACAGGTATTGAAAGCTCATTTCTAAGTCTCTCTATAATCTCTAACACTTTGGGCGATTCTATGTCCTCTATATTTATAGCTCCAAAAACCGGTTCAGCTGCTTTAACGAAGCTGATAATCTCTTCCTTGTCTCTGGTCGCTATGCATAGAGGAAAAGCGTTAATGCCTCCTAATACCTTGAATAAAACGGATTTTCCTTCCATTACAGCTAATGCACTTTCCGGTCCAACATTACCCAGCCCAAGTACTCTAGTTCCGTCGCATATAATGGCCACATTATTCCATTTTGAAGTATAATCGTAAGCGAGCTCTTTATTTTTACTTATTTCTTTGGCGATATAAGCTACCCCGGGAGTGTAAATTAAGCCTAGCGTACTCTTTTCTTCAACAGTATTGTCCAGGGTGACTCTATTTTGTATTTCTATTTTTCCTCTAACCATGCGATGAAGATTGATGGCGTCATCTTTTAAAGTCAAACAAGTAATTTTGTCAAATTCAAATATATAAAACTAGCAAAAAACGTAACAATTTGAAGTTCTTATTTATTGTTTTATTATATCGTTAATTACTTAAATATACTCTATTACAATTCAAGGCAACTCATGTAGACATAATAGAGTTTGCTTTTGTTGCAAAGTTCATGATCTTACCAAATAATTCTCCTTTGCATGCTTGCTAGAATTCGATTTCTTTATTCTGTATCTTTCAGTAAGTCTATGATAAATAATGACCTTGTCAAGATTATGCAGTTACTCTTAATAGTTGGGTATCTTTAGCGAGAGGAGTTTTTCTTTGGTTCTATCTTGAAATGTAAGATATCTATCAGTCTGTGGTCGTTGATACTTATTAGGTTCTGAAAGTAAAAATGCCTATATATATCTTAATAAACTACATCAATGTCTTTACGCTTACTATCTTTAACATTTTATTTGCGATAATATCAAATACTGATTAAAATATTTATCATTAAATATCATCTTTTTCTTTTAATGGGAACAATTTAAATGTCTTCCATTAATAAGAAAAAATTTCATAATTTCAGAGGCTGTAAAATAAAATAAGGATAAACATAGTTGACACCTGCTCAGCAGAAAATCTTATTAGATTACCAATTCTAGAATGAAGCTGGAGACAGTTTTAGAAAATAACAGCAAGATTGAATGGATTATTATTGCTATTCCCAATCCGATCAAAGGTACTGATTGAAATATCAAAATTATTCCTATTGTCGGTATAGTAATAATAGAAGCTAAGATACTTGAAGCATAAAAATATGCGAGTAAAACTCCCATTTCCAAGTAATTATTTGTAATATCTGCTGCTACGTTAGTATTCCCGTAGATAGGACTGAGGGGTCTATTGTAGGTAATCTTACATCTCAATAAAGTTGAATGGTGAACTGTTCTTATAACATTATATGTCTTTTATGTATCCTGATTAGAAATATATGAATCTATCAATCAACGTACAACTTATATTTTGGTTGTAAAGTCTCCATTTTTATGGCTAAGGGCGCTAAACGGGGCGGCAGGGTGCGTGATAAATGGCGAGATAAGCAGTGGGTCGTAGTTAATGCTCCAGTAGCATTTGGAGGAAGTCCTTTGAGCTACGTACCTATTACAGACGTTGATAATTCTAAGGGACGTGTTATTGAAAATACTATGTTTGATATTTTAAAGCAAGATCCCACACAGCATCAAACAAAAATCTTTGTCCAGATAGATAATATTAGAGACGGTAACGCTAGTACTATCTTTAAAGGACATGAATATGCAAAAGAATTCCTGAGAAGTCTCATTAGAAGAGGAAGTTCTATGATCAATTACGTACATGATTTTAGAACAATCGATGGTTTTACTTTTCGAGTTTCAACAATTGCATTTACTCAGAGAAGGCTAAATTCTTCTAAAAAGCATGAAATTAGAATGATAACACACAGAATACTCTCAGATAAAATCCCAAAATTGACTGTTGACCAATTTGTGCAGGAAGCTACTATGGGTAAGATGGGAGCTGATCTTCTTGCGGAAGCAAAGAAAATTGCATCACTAAGACACATAGGTATTAAAAAAACAAAGTTGATATCAACTCCAGAATCTAGAGCTGTTCAGGAAGCAAAGGCAGTTGGATCGACAACAACAACATCAGGTGACGCTACAAATGAAGAAGAAGATGATGAGGAATTAGAAGAAGAGTACCAGCAGACGACAGAACCAACACAATAATTTTTTACTCTGTATGTAAGTGAGTGTTGGGCTATCGGTATTAATTTATGACAGTAGAAGATAATACCATTACATTTTCTACTGCACAAATTAGTGTTATTGTTCATGCTACAGAAAACCAAGACAAGATTTTACAATCTATTAATGATGTGCTCTATATATCGCCTGATAGATTTTCCTCTAATATTTCTGAAGGACATTGGGGAAATAGAATCTTAATACTCTCCGCTGTTATAGCAAGTGCTGAGGCTAACTCCCTTGTATCAAAAATCTTATCTGGATTAAACAAAACTGACAGACATACTCTTTCAGATTTTTTTGATAATTATATTGATGAAAAGGGAAATTTATACATCCGTTTGGATAAGCAGAGAATTTGTCAGGGAAGGTCTTCTCTTTCTGATAATGATTCTATTAGAATTCGATTGAGGCCAGTAAGAAAATATAAACCTACCAGAATATTAGAAAGTTATAGGAGGCTTCTGACTTCAAGAGAATAGATCTTTGTATAAATTTTAAAGATTATAGCAGAATTGCCAGTATGGCTCAAATCTCTGAAATTGACGTAGTGGGAATTGATTATCCTGGTAAAATTTTAATGGATAACTTTGTTTATCGGCTAAACAGAAAACCTGCAGAATCAACCAGCTATCCATATTTGGTTGTTTGCAGAAGAATTGAAGATATTTCAAATTCTACCACAGACATTCTAATGGTTGAAGATTTTAGAAGAATAGAAGCAGATTTAAAAAAAAGAGTTAAGAAGAAACTTGGGCTAGAGGTTACTGTGTTCCCTGCTCGCAAACAGGATGGACCTGATACTGGAAAATGGTTTAACCAGATACGAAATCTGTACAAATTTTGCAAACTAAATGATTATCAGTTTATTTTATCTAGTGGTGCAAATTCAGCCTTGGAAATGGTTTCAGGCCGATCTTTCGAGTCTATATTAAAGATTTGCGATATAAAACCAGAAAATTATTGGAAAGATCTCGCGGAGTGGCTGGAAGCAAAATATCAAAGAATGGTGTTTGTGAATGCTTAAACGCAGATCAAAACGTCGATATCTTGCAATATTGTACGGTGTTGGTTTGCAGCACAGTAGTAGAGGAGAGTTAAGTATACTACACTCGATCACAAAAAGAAATTCTGAACTTTTTGGTCATATCACTACTGAATTATCATCTGTCAGATTAATTCGGTCACAACAAGAAAATATGATTATCATAAGTTGTTGGCTAAAATACATTGATAATATCTTATCAACAATAGCTTTAATCGATCCGCCACTTGTTACGATTGTTATTTCAGGCACATTAAAGAGTCTCCGAAAACATCTTCAAACAATACCTCACAATACTTATCTATAAGAATATTTATCTTACAACGATACCTGAAGCAGAGAACGGCATTGGTACAGAAATCTTGGACAATTATTGTTCATATCATTCTTTATGCAATGACGTGGTATTTGCGTTGATATCAAAAAGTACTTCCAAAGTCCTCTAATTATGATCGGACAAATTCTGTAGATGATGTGCTTCAAATACACTTTTAATAGCGTATCTTATGATTATTATGGGGATGAGGTAATATTTCGCTGCTCCAGACTGAGTCAAAGCAATGAAGATCTCGCGACGAACCGACCCAAATTATTTCAGAATAACTTTTGTGTTAGTGAATCCCTTAGTTTAGATAGTATAAGTTAAATGTGATAAGTTACCATAAGAATAGTATAGTTAAAAATGGAAATTCTTTATGATTTTCCTCTGTATAGACCACCTTCAGAGGCTGACTCTATGATATTTCAGGTTACACTAGGTTGCTCCTTTAACAAATGTTCATTTTGTAATATGTATCGTACAAAGGAATATATGGAAAGACCATGGGAAGAAATAAAAACAGAAATTGATCTAGCTGCAAACGCATATCCTAATACTCGAAGGATATTTCTTGCAGATGGTGATGCACTAAATTTATCTACCGATAGATTGACGCAGATTTTGAAATATTTAGGGACCAAGTTTGCAAATATAGAAAGAATATCATGCTATGCAATGCCAAAGAATTTATTGCAAAAGAAGGATGATGAATTAGACAGACTAAGGTCTGCTGGACTAGGAATGTTTTACATAGGAGTGGAGACTGGAAATGATATTCTTTTAAAGAAGATAACAAAAGGTGCGACAAGCAAAGGAATCATTGAAAGCTGTCAACGGGCGAAAAGACGCGGATACATTTTATCATGTATGATAATTCTGGGCATTGGGGGAAAAACATACACTCATGAGCATACACGCGATACCGCTAGAGTGATAAATGAAATTATCCCTAATTATCTAGGAGCTTTAACATTACATCTTGAAGATGGAATTTATGATGAATTTATGACCAAGTTTAACCAGCCATTTGTCCCATTAGAAGACACCGACATATTGAATGAACTTGAAAGATTAATATCGAATATTAATGTGTCGACGCCAATAATATTTAGGGCTAATCACGCATCGAATGTTTATTCATTAGGTGGCACTTTTCCTCAAGATAAAGAAAAACTTCTCTCTTTAGTTTCGGAACTCAAGAACCGTCCAGAAATGCTAAAGCCCAAGGTCCTTAGAAGATTCTAATTTGTATTATCCTACTTTCATATTTCTAAATTTTCTGCTAAATAGGCGATCTGTTCTGTATTCATATTACAATTCGCTCTTTAATTGATGGTAGATATTTATATTTAGATGCTGTCAAAGATTCAATGTTAATATCTTCTTAATATAGCCAATAGTAAATAGATGTTAACGAGATGCTGTGTAATTAAATTTAAAACTATCTGATTTTAATGCTATATTTTTATCTATCTAAAACCTTTTTAGTTTTATGAATATAATTTGAAACGGCCTGAAATATTTCTTTGACCGCAATCTCGTCACCATGCGGTGACTCTTGAGGCTTGGAAATTAAGAAACCGCCAGCAGCACCTTCATGACCACCGCCCTCTTTGAATTCTTTTGCAATTTCATTACAATTCAGTTTGATAGAGTCTTCAGATGTAATGTCTTTATTTCGTCGGATACTCACCTTACCATCTGTGGTAAACGCTATCGCTATGTGTAATGTTGAATCATCCATAATTTTACCAAGAAGAATAGACCTATTTACAAATGCTTCTGATCTCGTGATAGCTACTTTGATTTGTGTATTATTATCAAAAACTTCAAAAACTTCCATTTCTTTAATCGATTTTGCTATGGATTCATCAATGAGCTTTGATGAGTTTATTATATCCTGCTGCATCTCTATAGTCCAGAGGATTCCTTTGACAATATTGTCGATTAAAAAATAAAGTCGTGAATATAAATGAGGAATTCCAAGATAATATGATATCAACCCGGTCAATGGTGGGAGGGGAAATTTAAGGGAATCAGGGAAGTCTGTTCTATGTGCAATGATTGCAAGCTTACTTCCAAGTTCATTGCCAGGAGCAAGGTTTTCAACACACAGTTCCGAAGCACATTTTTTGATCCCATCGTGATCTTTTTCTTCATAAAGAATCAATTCAGAAACCAAACCCATTTTATTTTTTGTATGTTCAGTCCATGGGTGGTGATCTATCCATATATTCTTCCACCCTCTTTGCTTAGCAAAACACATTGCCTCATAGACTGGCATATAACTTTCTTCATTGACTCCTATGTCCGCTATAATTACAATACCAGGCTTACTAAACTCAACAAAGGAAATTATCTTATCCTTTACGGCTAGCATCCTTTCAAGGCCGTAGTTAGTCAATACAATATCAGAATTGGGATATACAATTTTTAAAATAGCGGCAGCAAATACTCCGTCTACATCTTGTTCGTGTGAGAATACTAAAACGTTTGTCATTCTAAGTCGGAATAGTTGATAATGTGTTATTTGATATTATAAGTGTTCGAATCACAATATTTTCTCTCATAAATATCTTAATACCAATAACATATTTTATATGACAAATTATCTCATTAATTTTAAAATATTTGTTTACTGCCAGAGTCATAGAAATATCTATTTGACAATAGCGTTATCGGAGCCCAACTATTTTTGAAAGAGATATCTTATTAAAAGCGAGCGTGAAAATAAGTTGTTTATCTTGGATTAGTTACTTCAATATTACTCATTTTAGAGATATGCATATATTATCTATATTCCTGATTTGACAAATAGAAACTATGGCAGTAGATTATGATTATTATATTGAGTATGTTAACTCCAATTTTAAATCTTGATTTTCTTGATGTCTCCCATATATCTCCGAAGAATATCTGGAACCTCAATATCTCCGTTTAAAGTCTGGTAATTTTCCATAATACTGACCATTGTTCTCTCAGTTGCTACAAGTGTGCTATTTAAAGTATGTACTAATCTTGTTTCCTCATTTGTCTTGTCTTTGAATCTTATTCTCAGCCTGCGAGCTTGATAATCCGTACAGTTTGAACATGAAACTATCTCTCGGTAAGCTCTCTGTCCTGGCATCCATGCCTCTATATCATATGTTTTAGCTGAAATTTTGCCCAAGTCTGCTGAACATAGAAGCACTGTCCGATAAGGAATACCAATTTTTTCATAAAACTCTTCGGTTATAGTTAACATATTGTCATGTTCTTTCCATGAATCATCTGGACG
>DASQYF010000440.1:0-2995 GCA_035639375.1 Nitrososphaeraceae archaeon | reverse complement strand
TAACCTAGCAGAAGGCATCGTTTCTCTCTGCCTCTCTCCCCCGCTGTCTCTTTGGTGCTTCAAACCTTATTTTGCATGTTAAGTACGGTATATTACCGAACTCTATATGAATGAACCAACACTACCACCATCAGCACAATCATCAACGCTACCATTAAGATCACTACAAGAAATACTACATAATAGAATACTACAAAAGAAGAGGGAGATGCATCCATCTCATAATAAAGCCTATAACGATAGCCTATGGACTGAGATAGAAACATTGCAATGGGCCTTAGCTCAAATACTTACGCTGCTGCAACGGTCACAAACCACATAAAGAGAGAGAGCCTCTTTCTTTGACCCCAACGAAATCAAAAGAAAATGAAAGGAAAAGTAAGGAATTTGAAGAAGAAATAGTAGTAGTTAAGGAATATGAAGAAAGAATCGATAAACTATCATTACAATTCAGGGTAGCATCAGAGAATGGATTGTTTTCACAGGAGAAAGTATCAAATATAATTGCAGATGATATACTCCAATGTTTATTGAATGCTAGACATGAATTAATAGATAATCACCTTTTAGCATGTGAACGCAACTTAATTGAAGCAGAAAGATATTATCATGTCGCTATATATGGTGCATCATCCTGGTGGAGATTTGTTAATGCATATGCTTTTCACTTGTGGATTTATTTTATAGGTATGCTCTTTTCAATAGTATCGTTTTATTTCCTCCTCACCTGGGAACTACCCTCTGAACAACTTGGTTTTGAACTTTTGGCTATGCAAGCAGTTATCTGGGGAATGATAGGCGGTCTTTTCCAAGACATATGGTATCTCTGGAGACATGTTCAGAACAGAGATTATAGAAATACATGGATGATACAATACTTTAGTGCTCCATTTATTGGCGGAATACTTGGAGCCATTGTTTATGTATCTATAATAGCAGGACTTGTCATACTAGATACCGATACAGAAGGAAAGCCTCGTGATTTTGTAGTGATGGCGCTTGCAGCTTTTGCTGGATACAATTGGAATTGGGCTATAGAGAGGTTCAAGAGTATTGGACATAGATTTTAGATAAATAAAAATAATAATACTAATAATAATACCCATTTCCTATTGGTATTGATATTATAACCTGATCACTAATACGTTGCAGTATGGTGACTTGACCATCATAGTAACTTAGGTCTTAATTATGCAAATTTGATTCACATTCCTCTAGCCCGAAATTTTGCGTCGATAACAGTTCACAAACAGCTTGTGTTCGGCTATTTTTGCTATCATAAAATATAAGAAGATTAGATAATAAAAACATCTAACTAAATGGATAGGGAAGGAAGACATGATAGCATTAGGTTTTTCAATATATTAGTAGCTGTGTCTTTATTTTTGACTGTTTTTACTCACATGACCCCATATTAGCCACCTCTAATGTATATAATAATACTGAACAATCACAATCTAGACAACCAGCTTCAAATGATCTTAGTAGTAGCAGTGTTACGACTGATAAAAACACAACTGATTTCTTGATAACTCTTTCTTCGACACAAAATACTTACACCAGAAAAACTGAAATATTAGGAATAGGAGCTGGAAATTGGGCAATTGTTGCAAACGGCACTGTTGTAAAGAATAACCCATTAGACAATAAAAGCTCAGTCAGTGGTGTAGTTGTTGATTTCACGGCGGTTCAAGGCTACAAAAACAGTTTACGAGACTTTTCTGAAAACAGGTGAACAGGGAGGTTTTTCTACCGTCTTTACTCCGCCCTCAGCTGAGACCACAATAATAACCGCCAAATTGGTAGAAGAGAATGCGCCTGTTCAAGAGACAATTTCTGTGGGAGTTACTGAATCTTTGTTACCTCTCTTATTAATTGCAATTTTATTAGGTATTGCTATATTTATCATTATATCTTCCTGGGCCTACAAACCTCTTCAGAAAGACAATCTAAAGTGGATAATTTTTCTGGCTGTGATTCCAATTATACTCACATACATTATACTAGCTAGATTTCCGATATACGATGTAGGAGGAAATTCTACTATTGCAGCTGCTTTAATTACACCTATAGCTGGATATTTGATTGGGTTATTTAAGGGAGATGATAAGCCTAAATGGTGAAAAAGTTAATGTGTTGTTAAAATCTCCGACCATTGAAATCCTGAGTTAACATTTCTATACCAATACTGTGTTTGCTTATATTGTAATACAATAGATTGATAAATGTGATGCCACTCTTTGAAGCTTGTATTTAGTTTGTTTATTGGTGATAATGTTTTCACATCCAATGGAAAGAACATTGGCAAGATAGATAAAATAGACAATGATCATTTCACAGTATATAACCAAGGCCTTATCCAAGATGAGGAATTTCTAATTCCAATTTCTGCTATTTCACATTTTGATATAAAGGTAGGTGAAGGAAATCCATCTGTAATACTAACTATAAATGAAGAGCAGATTAAACATGGATATGAAATTGTAATCAAAAAGTCTAATTCAGAGCTTGTAAATGGTAAATACAGTTCCCAATATAAAATACCACTAGAAAAGAAAGTGATCCATTATGAAACAATACAGCATTTTGAGGAAAATGTTGCCTCTTCTACTGATAAACTCCCTTCTAGAGAAGAGTATATTTGTGATATGTGTATGGAAAAATTTAACAATCCTGACAAGTTGCAGCAACATCGAGTAGAGATGCATTCTGCTCCAACTGGAATTTGAGGAAGAAGAGGAACTACATTCTTAGGACCTCAAAATTGTTGTATTTTAATTCTTTCATATGCGTTGTTTAGAAATATAATTAATATTTTTGCCTGATGAGCCATATGGTTGCTTTCTTTCTTAGCGTTTTGTAGCGCCGTAGTTATAGATATTAGTGCTACTGCTACCGGTTCTAAGCTGTTCCTCTTATTATTATACTACAATAAGATGTATTGTAAATCTTGATAATTCAGATAGAGTAACATCTTTAATTAAGCCAACTTGAT
>DASQYF010000439.1:0-8289 GCA_035639375.1 Nitrososphaeraceae archaeon | reverse complement strand
ATTGGTGCTTGGCGAGCCTTAAGGAACCATGTACTCAACATGGCTGTACTTGTATCGTTATCAGTTTTAGTAGGATATCTGTTCAGCGTAGGGGCTACATTCTTTTTCAAATCAGAGGTCTTTTATGAAGCTGCCTCGCTGCTCCTTGTTTTTGTGTTGTTCGATCATCTCATGGAGATGCGCGCTCGTGCGGGTACATCGTAAGCCATTAGTACATTGATGAATCTGGTAGCTCCAAAAGCAACTGTGATCCGAAATGGACAGGAAGTAGAGATACCTACATCAGAAGTTCTTGTTGATGATATCATTCGCATTCGACCAGGAGACAAAGTTCCAGTTGATGGTATAGTCATTGAAGGTTCATCAGATGTTGATGAATCAATGATTACAGGTGAAAGTGTTCCTATTACAAAGTTTCAGGGTGATGGGGTAGTTGGTGCTACAATAAACAAAACAGGTTCATTCAAGTTCCGTGCGACTAAAGTTGGAGCAGACACAGCCTTAGCACAAATCGTAAAGCTTGTACAGCAGGCCCAGAATTCTAAGGCTCCTTCTCAGAGACTTGCTGATAGGGCATCTCAGTGGCTTGTTATTGCAGCAATTACTGTAGCATTGGCTACCTTTATTATGTGGTATGCAGTTGGACTTGAATCGGTAGTCTTTGCAACAACACTTGCAATAACAGTAATTGTAATTGCGTGTCCGGATGCATTGGGCTTGGCCACACCTATGGCTGTCATGGTGGGTACAGGGCTTGGTGCCTTAAATGGTATTTTATACAAGAATGCTATGGCACTTGAGGAGGCCTCCAAGATGGACGCTGTCATCTTCGACAAGACGGGAACTCTTACATTAGGTCAACCCAAAGTTGTTGAAATTGTGACTGCAAAAGATGGTATATCAGAAGATCAGCTTCTTCATCTGGTCGCTTCAGTAGAGCAGGGAAGTGAACATCCTATGGCGCAGGCAATTATTGAAAAAGCACACGAAACAAAGATCCCTATCACCAGTGATGTAACCAACTTTGACTCAATTACAGGTCATGGTGTAAGTGCAACTGTGGATGGTCGAAAAGTGTTGATAGGAAATCAAAAGCTTATGCGGGACAGACAGGTTGCTGCTACGACAGAGATTGATAACCGTGCGGCAGAGCTACAAGGAGCAGGAAGAACAGTACTTTTGGCTGCAGTAGATGGTCGGCTTCAAGGTGCCTTTGCAGTTGCTGATACAGTACGTCCTTCAAGCAGCGAAGCTGTAAGACGTTTGACTTCCATGGGCATACAGGTCGCTATGTTAACAGGTGACAACCATACCACAGCAAAACGTATTGCAGCCGAACTAGGGATCAAGAATGTCTTTGCTGACGTCCTACCTGAAGATAAGGCAGCAAAGGTTCAAGAGCTCCAAGCAAAAGGAAAACGCGTAGCTATGGTAGGGGACGGTATAAATGATGGCCCTGCATTGGCCCAAGCAGATGTAGGAATTGCTATTGGGGCAGGGGCTGATGTAGCTATGGAGACTGCAGATGTAGTTCTTACTAAGAGCGATCCACTTGATGTCGCAAAGGTAGTTCTTCTAAGCCGAGCCACTCGAAGGAAAATGCAGCAGAACCTTTGGTGGGCAGCAGGTTATAACATAATAGCATTTCCCATAGCTGCAGGAATTTTGTATCCCTTCATAGGTTTAATATTAAGGCCCGAAATTGGGGCTATGGCAATGTCAGGTTCATCGCTTGTAGTAGCTCTCAATGCTCTATCACTCAAACGGGTGAAAATAAGAGAAGTCATTTAGACAATTGACTGAGTGGATACTACTGAGCAAAAGAAGTATAGTGTGTGTTCCTGATCTCGTCAATAGCACAACCACCAGAAAACATAATCTTATTTACGCTTTTAAACGTCAGTCTTTATATTATCTCTGACTCTTTGTGAAACATCAAAGACTATGCAATATAATTTAGGAACTATTGCGAATCTGCTGGTTTTGAACCATCTGTAAAACACCGAATACACAGGTGGACAGTAAATAACAACAGAATCAGTTGTTTATGAATCTCTGAACTGATAGCTGCAAATCTATCAAGATTAATATGGATTTAACTAATTAAGATTAACAAAGTGTCCTCTCCAGCTAGGAAATAATGTTACAAAATTCTAAGTATAGTCGCTATTATAGGTTACACTAATATTGATAACATAGTATGTCTTTATTGAAGATATTTGAAAACTTCAATATGAGTATTTCACCTCATACAAGAACCCTGGAGAAGATTCTCTTCTATAGTTTATATGATAAATTGGTTTAAAACAGACTTACTTACGTATCATAGGCTCTCTCTCTTCTGCCATAGGGATTGTTTCTCAATGGAGAAATGATATGTAGGCGATTGTTTAGATTGTTAAGAAGGAAAACTATCCTCTTACAACAGACAAGGGTTGAACATTTACTTCGATATCGACCATCTCAAAATCTTGCCAAAAAAAATCATATCATAATGGATATACATTCTTCACGCAAAATGCTAAATTTGTTGCATCCTATAATTGTAGGTGAAAGCCTTTTCTTATTTTGCTCAAATTCATCCTACACTTGAAGATAATGGCAAAAACTTTACCATTTTTCATGCATTTCCAGAATCTGGTAGATACAAACTATGGAGTAATTCTAAACCAAAAGATGGAAATCAAACCCTTGTAGCATTTATGATTGAGATATTAAAAAAATAATCATGCCTGTGCCCATATTTTCAGGATAGGTCAAATAATAAAAAACATTGATAATATCAAACAAAATTTCACTTCAATGCTAAAAATGGCTTTTAGAATTCCGACGTTGTTAAATACCAGTGCTACAAAAAAATTATTTATTGCTCACCTTGTGTAGTTCCTTCCGCTAGTAGTGACTGGATTGCTTTTTCCATTTCATCATAGCCTCCTTCACCAATATGATCATATCTTATGAATCCTTGAGTATCAATAAGATAATCTCTTGGCCAGTATTTATTCTGATAAGCTTTCCATGTTGCATAGTTATTATCCTGAAGTACCGGATACTCTATCTGATAATCTTTTACAGCTTGTTTGACATTATCTGTATTCTTCTCAAATTCAAACTCTGGCGTATGTATTCCTATAATAACTAAACCTTTATCAGCATAGTTTTCATACCATTTGTTCAGATATGGAATTGTATGCATACAATTAATGCACGTATACGTCCAAAAATGAACAAGTACAACTTTTCCATTTAAATCTCCAAGTTTTACTGGATCTGTATTTATGTAACCTGTAATTTTGGAAAAGTCCGGAGCTTTTTTGAATTCAGATTTATCGGTTTTAAATTGAGTACTATAGATATGTGCTGCTTCTTCAATGTAGCCTTTTATTGGTTTTGTTGTTGTTGTTGTTGGAGTACCTATTTTGTTTTTTTCAAGCTGCGCTGACGCAAATTTGATATTTGCATTATCAAAATATGTAGAAATACTTCCAGCAAGTATTACAGAAATTATTGCTGCCGCTATTACTATACCTATCAGAACTGTACTACTGCTATTGATGGTGTTACTTTTGTACATAACTGATCAAATTCCTCTTTCAATATTAATTCTTTGGTTGGCCAGTAGGAATTTTCTAGTAAAGCCAGATGATTAGTAAATACAAGCATACTCAGTAAAATCAGCATTGCACATTACAGGATTAAAGTATTTTAGATGCTTATCATTTTTCGATTATTCCTGTAGCATATTAGAAGAAAGTGACAGTAACTAAATATCCTCAAATTACATCCATATTAGATTTAAATTATTTTTTGTGAGTATTCAATTTGATTTGACTCAAAGATTATTACTTATGACATCCCAATGACAGAGAGTGAAGAACAAAGACTAATGGGATTTAAAATAATTATTTGACATTATAGGATAACAGAAGCAACATTTTACTGTTAGAAGTATAATTGATCTATTTTAGTATGTGAAGTCAGCTATAAACAATATGAATATAAAAACAGATAAAGCACAATTCAAGATAGTCGGAATGTATTGTATTTCCTGTAAACCTATTGTGGAAAAACAACTAAAAGATGAAGAAGCGATAAAAAAAATTGACATTGATTATATGACAGACAGTGTAATAATAGAGTTTGATCCAACACGTCTAACAAAACAAGAAATAAAAGATAGATTAGAAAAGTCTGGTTACAAGTTCGTCAGGACAGCAATTACTAGATAATGTAGTTTACTGCACTAGTATAGCAGTAGTAGTTATTATCATTTGTATCTCTACTTTTACCCTGTCTTATTTTAATTGGCTATAACTATCAAGGAGTTGGCTGTAAGGAATAGGCCTGTTTGAGATCCTCCTTGCTATAGATTTCTTCTCTATCTGGTTTCTTCTTTGCAAATCTTGGCTTGTACCTTCCAAGCAATATTGAGTTTCCAACTACAGTTACAGAGCTCATTGCCATTGCAAAACCTGCTAGCATTGGAAGCCATCCAAATATTCCTATACCTAGGAATGGTACTAACACTCCGGCTGCTATTGGTATTAAACCCGTGTTATAAGCAAATGCCCAAAATAGGTTTTGCTTTATCTTTGACACTGTCTTTCTTCCGAGATCAAGAGCTGTAACAACATCCCTTAGATCATCTTTTATCAGTATGATTCCACCTGTCTCCTTGGCAACATCGGTACCAGAACCTATTGCAATTCCCAGATCAGCTCTTGCTAATGCGGGCGCATCGTTAATTCCGTCACCTACCATTGCGACTACTTTTCTTTCCTCAGCTTTTAGTTTGGAGATTACTTGTTCTTTTTGTTGTGGTAATACTTGAGCAATAACCCTACTTATTCCAAGTATGGATGCAACTGCTCTGGCAGTTCTTTCATTATCTCCAGTTAACATTATTACTTCTATTCCCATTGATTTTGTAAGTGTATCAATAGCCTCTTTTGCATTTTCTTTTACAGTATCTGCAAGTGCAATTATTCCTGAGAGTTTGCTATCAATTGCAACAAGAGTAGCTGTTTTTCCTTGAATTTCAAGCTGATTGAGAGTTGTATCTATGCTTTCAGTAACTGGGATATTGTTATCCTGCATTAGCTTTCTGTTTCCAATAAGAATTGTGTGATCTGCATATTTGGCTCGAAGACCATGACCTGATACAGCTTCATATGAATCTGGATTTGATACCAAAATTCCCTTTTCTTTAGCATGGTTAACAATTGCTTGACCTAAAGGATGTTCTGATCCTGATTCTGCAATTGCAGCAAGTCTAAGCAGTTCATTTTCACCTATTCCAGTAGATATATCCATTATATCAGTTACAGACGGCTTACCTTTTGTCAAAGTCCCAGTTTTATCAAATACTATTGTTCTTACTTTCCTTGCAATTTCCAAATGTTCTCCTCCTTTAAATAGAATGCCATTCTCAGCACCTTTTCCTGAACCCATCATTAAAGCTGCAGGTGTAGCTATTCCAAGAGCACATGGACATGCTATGATTATTACAGATACAAATGCCAAAAGCGAAAATGTCAGTCCTATATCACCAATAAAATACCATCCAAGACCTACTCCTATTGCTATTGCTAAAACTGCTGGAACAAAATATTTAGCAACTTGGTCTACTAACCTTTGCATTTGTGCCTTTCCTGTTCTTGCTTCCTCAACTAGAGTGATAATCTGTGAAAGTACAGTATCCTGTCCTACTTTTGTTGCTTTGACTTTCAGCAAGCCACTTTTGTTAATTGTAGCACCTATAACTTCATCTCCCTTTTTCTTATCTACAGGTATACTTTCACCTGTTACAGCTGATTCATCTATAGAAGACGAACCTTCTATTACAATTCCATCTGTTGGTATTCGTTCTCCAGGTCTTATGACCATAACTTCTCCTTCTTGTACCTCTTCTATTGGGACCTCTTCCTCAACTCCTCCTTTCCTTATGACTTTGGCCATCTTTGGTTGAAGATCTAACAATTTTCTTACCGCACTAGAGGCTTTCTCTTTAGTTCTTGTTTCAAGTAATCTTCCAATTAATATTAAGGTGATAATAATTGCTGCAGTTTCAAAATACACTGATTCAAATGGAAAATAACCTGGGATAATAGTAACTGTTGCACTATACAAATAAGCAGCTGTTGTTCCTATTGCTATAAGTGTGTCCATATTAGATGCTCTTGCCTTGATTCCATCCCATAATCCTCTGTAAAAGCGCCATCCTATCCAGAATTGTAAAGGGGTTGCAAGTGTTAACATTATGTAACTAGAATTATGCATAATATCCATAGGAAAGAATTTTCCAAATTGCATTGGCAACATATGTGGTAATGAAAGTATTACAATGGGAATTGTCAGGGCTATGCTTATAACAACATATAGTTTGAGCTTCTTTAGCTCTTTTTCAGGTTGTGTAAATTCATCTAAGCATTGCTTACTGCAAAAATAATATTCTCTTCCATCTTTGTTATACCTTATGGAATCAGGTTTCTCTTCAACAAACATTCCACAAACAGGATCTTTTGCCATATCTGTCTTACATTATAGAGAGAGAAAAACACATGTATAACTGTAGGCCTTTACAATTGTAAAATATAATAACACGTACGGCTAAAGAAGATTCATATAAAAAATGCCTTTTAAACTAGACGACTATGATGTATCTATTCTAAAATCACTATTAAAAGATGGTCGCAAATCATTTCGTGAGATCTCACGTGAAACTGGGATAACAACACCAACTGTCAAGGCAAGATTTAACAGACTTGTCAATGTGGGATTTATAAAGTCTGTGTCTCCAATTCTTAATTTTGACATAGTGGAACAACGACGTATTGGTAAATCAGAATTTGAAATTGAGAACACCAACAATAACCAAACTGATGAGATAATGAAAAAAGAAGAATATGAGTATAAAGGAAGGATAAAGGAAAAACGAAATGATATACTTCAATATCAAAATCAACATCAGCAACAGCAACAACAACAACTGCAAGATGCCAAATTCAAAATCAAAAAAGGAATGAAAATCAAGTTAGATTGCGAATTTTGTAAAGGACCAATTTCAGGTGATCCTCACGTATTCAGATTTGCAAATTATGAGCGATTTTTCTGTTGTACGGGATGTATGTCAGGTTACAAGACAAAATACGCCGGTAGAATAGAGTCGATAAAAAGAAAGTTTGAGCAGACAGAATAGTAATAACAGAGTTCTAATGCAAGCCACAGTCGATAAGATGGCGGTTGCTGCTATGTAGCTGTAAAATACCGTGTTGTTCAGTATCCATATTTGCTTGGGTTCTGGTCAAACTGACTTTTACAATTTGCAGAACATAGATAGATTTTCTGTCCATTTACTTCTGAGATATGTTGTGCTTTCTTTTCATCAACCATCATATTGCAGACAGGATCTTTTTGTGTCATATTACTTATAGAGTAGTTAAAGGGAAATATAACACCATAGGTTTACAAATGTAAAAAAAGTCTAACTAGGAAGAAGGTAAATTTATTTTACACTTCTTAAGCCATACCAATATTTAACATCCATATTCTTGACATCTAAAACATTTTGTCATAAATCGATGAACTTGGTTTTACTATGCTAATGGTACCTGTTGTCCAAGGATGAACCAAACAGATATATCTGTATACGCCTTCTTCTGAAAAATTAATAGTTATGTCAGATAAAGAATTATTTTGATTATTATTATTGTTATTTGGAGAAAATAATATCACTATTAAAAATTGATACAGATTGGTTTAATGTGATATTATCATCAATATTTTTCTGCGAAGTAAATACTTTGTTGTTATTGTTCGTTATAAGAAATTGTGTTTTAGATGTTAATTTTGTCTTAAGGTTGGCATCACGATTATTCAAAGAGTCTAATATGCTGTCCATTACATTTGAAGAATCATTAAATCTTGATAATCTAGTGATCAATGATTCAGGGATAAAAGTTACAGTATGGGGTTCTTTGAATTCGTTAACCCATTGTATTGGCTCAGCTCATACATGAACTGTCAAGTTGTTAGGGAAAAATTCTAACGATTTAGTTCCATTGGAAAATTCTCTACCGGTAAATACATTTGATACAATTGTTATATCACCGAAATGATTTCCATAAGCAATTCCAATGCTAAAGTGAATAAGGATAGACAATAATAATAATAATAATAATATAAACATCAATTAGATGCTGACATATATATTATAAATAAGTTCATCTATTATATGATTTTTATGTTAACCTAAATGAAAAATGCGCTGTGTTGTTCTGAAGGTAATCA